>JBMOJD010000008.1:0-57789 GCA_049317025.1 Fimbriimonas sp.
GGATGGCGTTGTCCAGGGGTGGTTACCCCTGGCTTTTGGGTGTTGAACGGCTCCGCCGTTGGGTCGCGTGACTTTTCCACGGTGATCGATGATTTCACTAGCGTGAATTCCGGGTACCGATTGCACGCCTCTGGGGGGCCATGCTGCGATTTTCAACCCCATCCGGGGTTGGGGGCGTCTTGGATCGCGTTGTCCAGGGGTGATGACCCCTGGCTTTTGGGTGTTGAACGGCTCCGCCGTTGGGCCGGTGACTTTTCCGCGGCACTGGATGCTGGGGCACATACATCCCCATTTCCAGTGGCACGAATCGAAACTGGAATCTAGGATCGCAGGTTCTATTGGAACCGTTCTAGGGAATCCACGCGGACGATCATGACGGTGGTGTTGTCGCTGCCGCCGCCTAGGAGGGCGGTGGAGACTAGTTTCCAGGCGGCTTCGGCGGGGGCGTGGGCCTTTAGGATGGCTTCGATTTGGGGGTCGGGGACGTGGTTTAGGAGGCCGTCGCTGCAGAGGAGGTAGACGTCGCCCTCTTGGAGGTCGAACCTTCGGATATCGGGTTGCACGCGGAAATCGGATGCGCCGATGGCGCGGGTGAGGACGTGGCGGTATTGGTGGGTTTCGCGTTCGGCTTCGGAGATGATGCCTTTTTCGATGGCTTCGTTGACCCAGGTATGGTCGGTGGTCATGGGCGAAAGCGCGCCATCGCGGAGGCGATAGACCCGGGAGTCACCGACCTGGACGGAATAGGCTTCGTCCTGGAGCAGGATCAGGGAGCTGAGGGTGGTGCCCATGCCCTTGCGGCCAGGGACGGCGATTGAGACGTCGGTGACGAAGCGATCGGCGGCAACGACGGCGGCGTCCATGGCCACGGGGGCTTCGGAGGCCGGGTGGTTTAGGTAGACCTCAACGAAGGTCTTGGTTGCGAGTTCGCTGGCGATCTGGCCGGCGGCGTGGCCGCCCATGCCGTCGCAGACCACGAAGATCAGGCCGCGCTTGGCGAGGGTGTCGTTGTCTTCGGCGATGTAGTACTCGAACTTGTCTTCGTTGTTCTCGCGCACGCGACCCAGGTCGGTTTTGCAGGCGACGGTGACTCGGGCCACGGCGCGGAGCTCGACGGCGGGGCTTAGGGTGCTTACGGCGTATTCGGCGGTGATTTCTTCCATTGCCATCAGGAACCGGCCTCCAGGATTACGCGAAACTCCATGCTGCCGAGGCGGATGACGTCTTCGCCGGTGACGAGGGTGCGCATGTTCGGGGCGAGCTTGGCATCGTTGAGCATGGTGCCGTTGGTGCTGCCCACGTCGGTGAGGTAGACGCCTTGCTCGGCGATTTCGATGAGACCGTGCTTGCCGCTTACGTAGGCATCGCTGATCTGGACGTCGTTTTCGGCTTTACGGCCGAAGCTATTGATGCCCGCCTTGAGGGGGAAGTCGGAGCCATTGCCGACGAGCCGGGCGGGGGCGACCTCCTTCTTGGGCGCGACGGTCATGGCGGCGGTGCGGTTGGAGGCGAAGACCTGGGTCGTGTTTCCGCCCTTGGCGCCGGGCAGGCTTAGTTGGAGCTCGATGCCGCCAAAGCTGAGCTTTTCGCTGCCGTTCAGGATTCGCTTGTCGCCGGGGGAGATCGGTTGGCCGTCGACTTTGGTGCCGTTCGTGCTGCCGAGGTCTTCGATGGCGAGTTGGCCGGAGTCGTTGAGGATCTGGGCGTGGCGGCGGCTGGCGCGGGCG
The DNA here is from genome assembly GCA_049317025.1 of Fimbriimonas sp. GTDB lineage: Bacteria > Armatimonadota > Fimbriimonadia > Fimbriimonadales > Fimbriimonadaceae > Fimbriimonas. The sequence continues at coordinate 1,728 of JBMOJD010000008.1, forward strand.
TCGGATAGGAGGATGTCGCCTTCGCGGCCGATGGTCGTGGTGCCAGGGCGGAGGGGATGCTCGCGTCCACTGGCGTCCACGAGCATGGGGAGCTGAATGGTCGGGGCGCCGAAGGCGTCGCCGGGGAGGGCGCGGTCGAAGATCAATCCGCAATCCACGCAGAACATGACCCCGGCGGGGTTGAAGGTCTTGCACACCGGGCACTGGACTGGCTTGATGGTTTGCGTGGCGTTGAGTGACGGGGCGGTGCCCATCATCGTCTTGTTCGGGTCTGCGACCGGCGGGGTCCCCATGCGCGTGCGATTGGGGTCGGTCAGCATCTGTGTTTTGTTGGCGTCACTCATGCTTCACTTGCAGACGTCCGCAGGGGGCCCGAACGTTTGACCGAGTCTACACAGCTTGGCGGGAATGTTTGGGGAAAGGTGGGAATCCTGGGGAAAACCTTGGGGATTGCGGGCCTGTTCAGATTTTGGTTCTAGTGCCACAATGGGCTTCGCATTGCTACGTCGGTGCGTGATTTTCCCCTACCGCCATGGATGTCCTCCGCCTCCTTTCTGACCTTGAAGAAATGATTGAAACGCCGCGCTCGGTGATGGGCTATATCCGCCTGAACCGCGACGACGTCGGGATGCAGATCGCCAAGGTGCGGGCTTCGTTGCCGCAGGAAGTAAAGGCGGCGGCGACGACCGTGCGCGAAAGCGAGCGGATCTTGGAGCAGGCGACGGAATCGGCGGCGACGGTGGTCCAGAATTCCCAACGCGAGGCCGAGGTGATTCTTGCGACTGCCCGCGAAGAGGCCAAGCGTATCTTCGATCAGGCCCGATTGCTTCAGGAGCAGATGATCGCCGACCACGAGATTCTGAAGCTCAGCAAGGCGCAGAGCGAGGTTATTCGCAACCAAGCGGACGAGGACGCGACGATCCTTCGGCGTGGGGCGGAGTCGTATGCGTACGATGTCTTGACCCAGCTTGAAGGCGTGGTGGGCAAGGCCATGACTACGATCAGCAAGGGAAAACAGGACTTGTCGAAGACTGAGAACCCGGCGCCGCAGCCACGTGAGCGCGCTCGCGTTAGCTAAGGCTGGGTTGGTAGCAGGCTGACGGCGTGGTCGAGCGCGGGAGTCGGGGATTCGAATACGGCCCGCCAAAACGGCACGAGGGCGGCGCACGCCTCGGCGACGTAGGCTACGTTCGGGGGTGGAGCGGTAAACTCGGGCAGTCGCCGGAGGGCCACGATCACTTCAAAGCGCACCCGAAATCGGTCGGCAAAGGGGTGGGCTTCTTCTTCGCTCAGCATCCCTCCGGCGCGAGGTGATAGCCAGGGCAGATCGACTTGGAGCGGAACCCCGGAGATGACGCAGCCATCGAGTTGGGGCATGAATCCCGACCAGTTGAGCAGCATGACTTGGGCCCAGAGGAAGGCGACGGCGGGCTTGGGGTGGCTTTCGAGGGCTTCGAGCGATTGGATGAGGAGGTCGAACGCATCCGGTACGGGCTCGTGCCAGGGGATGACGCTGGCGTAGAGTTCGGCGAGGGCGAGGGCCATGGTGAGGCGGTCGTAGTCGGTTCGGAGGCCGCGAAAGGATTGCTCGGGCTGGGCTTGGGTGATGTAGCGGAGGCGATGGCCGCCGGCGAGCGTGAGGTTGCTCACGCAGAGTGGATCGGAGGCCCCGGCGAGGCGCGAGCCCGACTTGCGGGCACCTTTGGCGACGGCGTCGAGCTTGCCCTCGGTCTGGGTGAGCAGCGTGAGGCGGCGGTCCGATTCGCCCGTTTCGGTCCGGCGCAACACGATGGCCCGCACATTGAGTTCGGCCACTTAGATCGGGAGTTCCAGCAGCGTTGGGCTCGGGTCGGCGTTCAGACTGATGCAGCCCTCGGGACCCACGGTTACGATGTTTTCAATTCGCACGCCGAATTCGCCTTCCAGGTAGATGCCGGGTTCGATGCTGAAGCATTCGCCTTCCAGGATGGGGCGGTGATTGCTGATCACGATGTAAGGCTCTTCGTGGCCGTGGCGGCCAATGCCGTGGCCGGTTCGGTGGAAGAATTGGGGTCCGTAGCCTGCTTCTTCGATCACCTGGCGGGCGGCGTTGTCGATATCGGCTCCGCTGACTCCCGAGTGCACGGCCCGCCGGGCGGCCCAGTGGGCTTCGTGGACGATTGAATAGATTTCCTTCATGCGGTGGGTGGCTCTGCCGATCGCGACGACGCGGGTGATGTCGCTTTGGTAGCCATCCAGTTCGCAGCCGAAATCCAGGAGGAGGAGGCTTCCTTCGCGCAGGACGGCGGAGCCGTTGAGGTGGTGCGGTTCGGCGGAACCTGCGTCGATGCCGACGATACAGAATGTCGGGGTGCCGCCTGCCTCCGACATCAGATGGCGGAGCTTCGATTCGATTTGGCGCTCGGATAGCCCGACTTTTAGTTCGGGGAGGATGGCGACGAAGGCATCGTCGGCAATTTTAGCCGCGCGGGTCAGGGCGTCCATTTCTTGGGCGTCCTTGTAGCGCATGAGTTGGGTTAGGAGCGGCCCGGCGGGCTTGAAGAGTGCAGCGGGCAGCACCCCTTGCATCGCCAAGAGCATGTGGGCGGGCAGCTCGTCGTCGACGGCGACGATGCTGGTGCGCAGGTTCCAGTCGGTGGCGAGTTCGGCAAAGATCGGCATTGGTAGCTGGTCATCGGCCCAGGTGCGGACGTCCTGAATCCCTGCCCGGCGCGCTTGGACTTCGGAAAGTGCGGGGCAGATGAGTCGGACTTCGCCGGTCGAGCGAATCGCGAGAGTCAGAAACCTCTCGTGCGACGATTCGCCGAAGCCGTGGAGGTAATCCATGGTCACGGGGTTTTGGGCGAACATGGCGTCAACGCCGGCGTGACTGAGGGCCTCGGCAAGCCGTTCGATTCGGGACTTCATGATCGGATTATGTACACTTCGGTCGATGCAGTACGACGTGGTGGTGGTGGGGGCCGGTCATGCGGGGATCGAGGCGGCTTTGGCTTCGGCTCGCATGGGACGCCGCACGTTGTGCCTCACGATGCGGCTGGACCGAATCGGGCACTTGCCCTGCAACTGTAGCATCGGCGGCCCGGCGAAGGGTCACCTTGCGCGGGAGGTCGATGCCCTTGGGGGGCAGATGGGCGTCACGACGGACTTCGCGATGACCCACGTGCGAAGGGTCGGAACGGGAAAGGGACCCGCCGTCCAGACTCTCCGCGCCCACGTCTGTAAGAAGCTGTATCCCGAGCTGATGCAGGAGGTCTTCCTGAACGAACCCAATCTGACTGTCCGGGCCGGGATGGTGTTGGGGGGGATGACCCTGAACGGGGCGATCTCGGGTTGTCGCGCCTTGATTGAGGGCGAGATTGTGGCGATTTCGTGCCGGGCTTTGATCCTTACCACCGGCACGTTTCTGAATGGGCTATGCCATGAGGGCCGGACCAAGACGGTGGCGGCGCGGCATGGCGATGAGGCGGTGCAGGATCTGAGTGCGTTTTTGCGCGATCTTGGGGTGCGTCTGCGTCGGTTCAAGACGGGCACCACGCCGCGCATTCAGAAGTCGTCCATTGACCTGAGCCAGACGCCGGAGCTCCTGAGCGAACCGGATGCGGGGGCGTTCAGCTTCGCCCATACGCACAGTTCGCCTCGCCACGAGCTCTTGCCTTGCTGGCAGACGCGCACGACCCAGGCCATGCACGCGCTTATCCAGGAGAACCTTGGCGAGAGTGCGATGTACTCGGGCCAGATCGAGGGAGTAGGGCCACGCTATTGCCCGAGTATCGAAGACAAGGTTGTTCGGTTTGCCGACAAGGACAGCCACCCGATTTTCTTGGAGCAGGAAGAGTGGGACAGCGAATCGATGTATGTGCAGGGCGTTTCCACTTCGCTTCCGGCTGATGTCCAGATTCGGATGCTGCGCGAGGTTCCTGGTTTGGCGAACGTGGTGATGCTACGCCCGGGCTACGCGGTGGAGTACGACATGGCCGACCCGACCCAGTTGACCGAGTGCCTGATGTCGAAACTCTTGCCGGGCCTTTTCCTGGCCGGACAGCTGAACGGCACGAGCGGCTACGAAGAGGCGGCGGGCCAAGGCATTGTCGCGGGGATCGAGGCGGCGCGATTTGTGGCGGATGAGCCGCCGGTGGAGTTTCCGCGCGAGCGGAGTTTCCTCGGCGTGATGGTGGATGACCTCGTCACGAAGGGTGTGGATGATCCTTACCGAATGCTGACTTCGCGGGCTGAGCATCGGTTGCTGTTGCGGCATGACAACGCGGATGCGCGGTTGACGCCGGTTTCGCGGGAGATCGGCTTGTGCTCGGAAGCGCGTTGGGCGAAGTTCTCGGCGAAGCGCGATGCGATTGCGAAGATGCTTGGGTCTTTGGCCGATGCCTCCGTGGTGCCTGCGGACAACGAATCGCTTGAGGCTCAAGGTTGGCCGGTGGTGAAAGAGCGGGTTTCGTTTTATGACCTTCTGCGGCGTCCAGAGGTGAGCCTGGACCGGCTGGAGCAATGGATTCTTGGTCGGGGACTCGATCTTGGTCTTTCGAGTGAGGTCGAGGTGCGCGAACAGATCGAACTGACGGCAAAGTACGACGGATACATCCAGCAGCAAGAGCGCGTGGCGGCGATGAGTGAGCGGCTCGGGGCGCTTCGGATTCCGCCTGGCCTTGATATTGCGAATTTGACGATGCTCTCTTACGAGACCCGCGAGAAGATGATTCGGATTAAGCCGACCACTGTGGGCCAGGCGTCGCGAATCCCGGGTGTGCGGCCGAGCGACATCTCCCTCCTTATCGGGGTGTTGCGGGCCAAACCGGAGCGTGCGGCTGTTGAGTGAACTGTTGCATCAGCTCTATATCTTCGATCTCGACGGGACCCTTTACCGGGGGAATGACCCAATCGAGGGTGCGGCCGAGACCCTGCAGGAACTCCACCGGCGCGGCAAGGTGCTGCGGTATCTGACCAATAACTCGTCGCAAACCATCCAATTTCAGGCCGATAAGCTCGTGCGGATGGGGTTTCCGGTTGAGGCTGGTTCGGTGATGACCAGCGCTTTGGGGATGGCCCGGTACCTGCGTAGTAAGGGAATCGAGCGAGTCTTCGTGGTTGGCGAGGCAGGTCTGGTTTCCACGCTGATTGACGGTGGGATTGTGGTGACTGAGGATTCGCCCGAGGCGGTGGTGGTGGGGATTTGCCGCACATTCACCTATGATCTGATGAACCAGGCGCTGCAGTTTTTGCGCGGTGGGCTGCGGCTTATCGCCACGAATAAGGACACGACGTTTCCTCTTGAGGGCGGACGCGTGGTGCCGGGTGCGGGAAGCATTGTCGCGGCTATCGAGGCTTGTTCGGGGCAGCAGGCGCACTTGGTCGGCAAGCCGAGCGCGTTCTTGGTGCAGGAACTCTTGGCGGAGACCGGGGTGGCGGCGGATCGAACGTTGGTGGTGGGTGATCGTTATGACACCGACATCATGAGCGGCATGGCGGCGGGGTGCGACACGCTGATGGTGCTCACCGGCATCGACCAAACCGCCCCCATCGGGATCGCATGCGCGGCTGATGTGCGCGCGATTCTTGGCTAGTAGCAGCGGTCGCTGCTACTAGTTTGTTTTCCCAGTCTATTTCGCGAATGCGGACAGGAGGCGAATGTACATGGCCTGGTAGTAGATTGCGGGTTCGCTGATTTCCCAACTGCTCTCGGGCCATCCCTTGTTGAAGTCGGCGTACGCCTTGGCGCGGGGCTGTTTCTTGAGCCAATCAACCGAGGGCGAGCCAGCGGCGGCGGTGCCGGTGAAGCTCTGATTCGGCCCACCGACCACGTATCCAGGCGCGGGGTTGTTGGTAAGGGGCGAGTTTGTGTTGTAGCGCTCGTGGTAGATCGTGCTGGCGGAGAGTTCGGCTCCGTACTGTTTCATGTTCGAGAGGTAAACCATCCCGAGCGGGTTGACGCCGTGGAACGAGTGGAGCATGCCGGCGGCGCGGATGCGCAGCCTTGACTTCGTTGCAGCATCGACTCCGCCGTAATCCGCCGCGAGCAACGCGGTGAACCCGTAGGCGGCGCGGACGTAGTTGCTGCCCCAGTGGTAGCTGGTCGGCACCATCCAAGCGCGGTAGAGGTCGGACTCAACGGGCGGAGCGAAGTAGGAGTTGTTGGCCGAATCGCGCAATTGCTTCTTGATTCGGGCCACAAGGGCGGCGTCGGCGTTGGGGAAGGTCGTGTATTCGGCGAGGGCTTCCGAAGTGCCTGCGTCGTACGGGCTCCAGATTCCTTCGCTGAGCTGGCGCGCTTTGGGTGCCTTCGCCTTGACTACGTTGTGGTACTTCTGCTCACCCGTGAGGGCGAAGAGGTGAATGGCGGCAAAGGCTTCCATGCGGGTTTGCTCATCCGCATTTCGGTTGGCGATGCCGCTCTTGATCTCGCCGGTGTCGCTCTTGTAGGTTTTCGGGTTGGTCTGGTACCAGTTCCACGATAGGATCGCTCGTCGGCGGAGGTCGTCGGAGAAGCCTTTCCACTGGGGAAACTTGGCGTAGACCCGGGCGGCATGGGCGAAGTTCGCGGCGGTGTAGATGGCGGCGCCGCTGTCTTTGGGGCCGTAGTATCGGGCGCGCTTGTCTTCGCTGAGGGGGAACTTGCCCGAGTAGTCGATGTTGCCCATCTTGACCGGGACGGCCCCGTCGGGAAACTGCATCTTCACCAACCAATCGAGCTGGACTTTGATTTCATCAAGGATATCCGGCAGGCCGTTGCCCGATTCGGGAATGTTGTTGGCATCGCCAAATGCGCTGGGGTTGGACCTGTACCCGTAGAGCATCGGGTGCAGGACGTCGCCATTGAAGGGTGGGTACTTGTTGGTGTCGCCCGCGTCCATCCAGCCGCCGCCAAGGTCGCGTTGCTGGCTGACGTCGTTCTTGGCGAGGACGTTTCGAGCCCGGGCGTCTTGGGTCAAAGCGGCGGCCTCGGCCCATGCGGTTCCGGCATGCTTGGCGAGGAGGGGCACGCCTAGGCGCTGATAGTAGAACATGCGAGTGGCGGCCTTCAGTACCGGCGCGAACACCGTCTCATTGATGCGGACGACGGGTGACCGCTTCTTGGCGACGGGGTCGAAGACGTAGTATTCGCCGGGCGTTTGGACGGAAGTGAAGTCGAACCACCAGCCCCGGTCGCCGGAATCCTCGTGGGTCTTGCCATTCGCCCAAACCGTTGGCTTGGCCGAGAAGACCACTTTGCCACTGACGCGCTCGCGCAATTCCAGGGTCGCAGGCGGCGTGTAGTGGTCCCCGCTGTTGAACCCGAGCTTGGGGTCGGCGATGACGGCCACCTTGACCTGGCTGGGGAGGTAGCCGAATTGGTCCACCCGGATGTTTCCGATCACCGGTGGCAAGCCCGGAATGGTCACTCCCGCCAGACGCGGCACTGCGTAGGTTGGATAGTCTTGCGTCGGCATCGTCGCCGTCAAAAGCCCGAGAATCACGATCATCACAGTTGTGAGTCTAGCTCACCTACGCCGAGGACGCCATCGGAAAATGCGCGGAATAGGCCCGCGTAGGTGCCATTGCGCTCCATCAGCTCCTGGTGGGTACCGATCTCGACGGCTTCGCCTCGGCGAAGGACGAGGATGCGGTCGGCGCGGGCGGCGGTGGTCAGGCGGTGGGCGATGAAGAGGGTGGTGCGCTCGGCCATTATCTCTTCGAGGGCGGATTGCACGGCCTTTTCGCTGGTGGCGTCGAGGGCGGAGGTGGCTTCGTCGAGAAGCAGGATGGTGGGCTTTCGGATCAGCGCGCGGGCGATGGCGACCCGCTGGCGCTCGCCGCCACTGAGGCCTTGGCCAAGCTCGCCGATGGTGGTTTCGTAGCGGTGGGGGAGATTGTTGGCGAAGACATCGACGTGGGCGGCTTGTCCGGCGGCTTCCACGTCGGCATCGGTGGCGTCGGGAGCGCCGAGGCGGAGGTTGTCGGCCAGGGTTCCGGCGAAGAGAAAAATGTGTTGGGGGACGACGCCGAACTGGGCGCGTAGCCACGAGATTTTGAGGTCGCGCAGGTCGATGCCGTCGAGGAAGATTTGGCCCTCGGTGGGGTCATAGAACCGGAGCATCAGGTCGGCAATGGTGCTTTTGCCCGCGCCGCTGGGGCCGACCAGGGCGAGCGATTTGCCCGGCTCGATGACGAAGCTGACGTTATCCAGCGCCTTGGTGCCGTCGGGATAGGCAAAGGAGACGTTGCGGAACTCGAAGCGACCGGTCGGGTGGTCGATGGTCTGGGCGCCGGGTTCGTCCACGTGGTGCTCGGGGACGTCGAGAATTTCGGTGTAGATGTGCTCGCTCGCGGCTTGGACTTGAGCGATGGTGTTGTTGACGTTGCCGATGCTGCGAAAGCCTTGGTTGATCACGTCGAGGGCGAAGACCATCGCGGTGACATCGGCAATCGAGAGCCGACCTTGGAGCGCGAGCCAGCCGCTAAGGGAGAAGAAGCCCGCAACCGCGCATGCCCCGATCAACTCGACCAAGGGCCGAAGCGAAGCGAGGACTCTGGTCGCGCGCATTTGGCTGGCGAAGCTCTGATCCACAACCCCGATGTACCGATCGCTCATGCGCTCTTCGGCCCCGAACGCCTTGACGATTCGAATTCCCGCCAGCGACTCGTGGGTCGTGGCAAACACGGAGGCGAGGTCGTTTTGGACTTGGGTCTGGGCCGCGCGCATCTTGCGGGCGTTGCGTTGGATCGCCAAGACCATCACGGGCACGAGCAGGAATGCCACGCCCGCAAGTTGCCAGTTGATGGCGAGGATGGTGCCGAACGCACCAATGGCTTTCACCGGGCCGTCGATGCTGTCGCGGATGATGCTGACCGCGTTTTGGTATACGTTTACGTCGTTCGAGAGCACGCTCTGAAGGGCACCTTGGCGTTTGCCGCCGAAGAAGCTCACGGGCAAGCGCTGGAGCTTACGATGGAGCCGAATGCGGAGGTCGGCAGCGAGCCGGTTGGCGGCGTAGCTCAGGAAGTAGGTCTGACCCCGCGTGAACCAATACTTCACGCCGTAGAGCAAGACCACCGCCAGGGACGCGAGCCACAGTGGCTGCAACCGCTCGATCATGGTGGGCGGGACGATGTCGGCGAGCATCACCTCGTGGATGCCCCAGAGGCCGCCTAAGGCCAGCGACCACCACGAGGTCGGGTTCGCGATCAGGCTGGTTGGCCCGGTGTGGGAGAGGCCCTCCAAGATCGAAACGGCCTGCCGCATCAGCACGATGGTGCCCGTGGTCAGGAGCGACGTCACCAGGGTGCAAAGCAGGCCGAAGATGATGGGTCGCGATTGCGCCTTGAGGTCGGCGAGGAGGCGTGGGTCGAGCCGCTTGAGCGGGTTCAAATGGCTCGCTCCCGAAGGCACTCTCGTGCCCAAACCCGCTGATTCACATGCGAATTATGGCGCTTCGTCGCCCCGGCCTCGAAAAAGCGAGATCTCAAGCCATGATGCCAGCGACTTTCTCGCCAAACACGTCGGTGAGGCGGAAGTCTCGTCCTTGATAGCGATAGGTCAGTCGCGTGTGGTCGATGCCGAGCAGGTGAAGCATGGTGGCATGGAGGTCGTGCACGCTGACCGGGTTTTCGACTACGTTGTAGCTGTAGTCGTCGGTCTTGCCGTAGCTCACGCCCTTCTTGATGCCTCCGCCGGCCGCCCAGATCGTGAAGCATCGGGGGTGGTGGTCGCGACCGTAGTTGGTTTCGCTGGAATCGCCCTGGGAATAGACCGTCCGGCCGAATTCGCCGCCCCAAACCACGAGCGTGTCATCGAGCATGCCTCGCTGCTTGAGGTCCTTGATGAGCGCGGCCGATGGCTGGTCGGTGTCGTAGGCTTGGCCGCGAATCTGGGTCGGCAGGTTGAAGTGTTGGTCCCAGCCCATGTGATAGAGCTGGACGAATCGCACACCTCGCTCGGCCATGCGCCGGGCGAGAAGGCAGTTGTAGGCGTAGGTTCCGGGCTTTTTCACCTCGGGGCCGTACATCTCGATCACGCTCGATGGCTCCTTCGAGATATCGAGCAGGTCGGGCACCGATGCCTGCATTCGGAAGGCCATTTCGTATTGCGAGATGCGGGTGGTGATTTCGGGGTCGCCGACGATGGCTTGCTTCATCCGGTTGAGGACGCTCAACTCGTCGAGCATTTCGCGGCGCGAACGTCTGTCGACGCCGTCGGGGTCGGAGAGGTAGAGCACAGGGTCGCCCTGGTTACGGAATTTGACGCCTTGGTGGTGGGTCGGCAAGAATCCGGACCCCCACAGGCGGTCGTAGAGCGGCTGGTCGTCCGAGCGACCGGTGCCTTTCGAGGTCAGGACCACGAACGACGGGAGGTCTTCGCACTCGGTGCCGAGACCGTAGGCCAGCCACGAGCCCATGCTCGGGCGACCGGCCAACTGGCTACCGGTTTGGAAGAAAGTGATCGCGGGATCGTGGTTGATCGCCTCGGTCTGCATCGAGTGGATCACGCAGATTTCGTCGGCAATGCTGCCGATGTTGGGCAAGATTTCGCTGAAGTAGGACCCGTTCGAACCGTGTTGGTTGAACTTGAACATGGTCGGGGCGACGGGAAATTTCGCCTGGCCGGAGGTCATGCCCGTGAGGCGCTGGCCCATTCGGATTGAAGCGGGCAGGTCCTCCATGCGGCGCTTCACCAGTTCGGGTTTGTATTCGTACAGATCTAACTGGGACGGGGCGCCGGATTGGTGCAGGTAGATGACGCGCTTGGCTTTCGGGGCGAAGTGGGGCACGTCGGGCAGGCCGCCGATTCGCTTGCCTTTGTCGTTGGTGGTGAAAGTGGAGGCGAAGCCTTCTCGGCCCAGCAGGCCAGCGAGGGCGGCCATGCCGAAGCCGGAGGCCTTCAGGAAGGTTCGCCGATTGAGTGCATCTTGAAATGGCAGATGGGGGTCCATAGTTACTCCTTGGTGATGGCCTCATCCAAGTTGAGGATCATGCTCGCGGTGAGCGTATAGGCGGCGAGTTCGGGGGTGCTGAGGGTGGGGTCTGGCTTGCTGTCGCCGATGCGAATCAAGCTCGCGGCGCGCTCGGGGGCTTGCTGGAAGGCGGCAATCCGCTTCTCCAGGCCAGCTCGCAGGACCTTGGCCTCGGCGGCAGTGGGCGCGCGTCCAAGCACGAGCCGGAAGGCGCGGGCGATTCGGGCGTCGGCGTTGGGGCCGCCTTCTTTGATCACGCGCTCAGCGAGGACACGGGAGGCCTCGACGAAGGTCTCATCGTTCAGCAGCACGAGGGCTTGCAGGGGCGTGTTCGTGCGCGATCTTCGCACGCGGCAAGTTTCTCGCGTCGCGGCATCGAAGAGCGTCATGCCGGGAGGGGCGGCGGTCCGCTTCCAGATCGTGTAGAGGCTTCGGCGGTACTGATTGCCGTCTGCGTCGCTCTTGTAGTTGCGGAGGTTGCCGTAGACGTTCGTTTCGTCCCAGATTCCGGCGGGTTGATAGGGCCGCACGCTGGGGCCACCGACTTGGTTCTTCAGCAAGCCCGCCGCGAGCAGGGCCTGGTCGCGGATGACTTCGGCAGTCAGACGGAAGCGGGGGGCGTGGGCCAGGAGCCGGTTCCGCGGGTCCTTTTTGAGATTAGTCGCGGTGATCTCGGACGACTGTCGGTAGGTCGCGCTCGTGACCATGAGCTTCATGAGTTGCTTCAGGTCCCAACCTTTCTCGACGAAATCGACGGCTAGCCAATCGAGCAACTCGGGATGGCTGGGGAACTCGGCGCGGGTGCCGAAATCTTCGACCGACTCCACGATGCCGGTGCCGAAAAGTCGATCCCAGAGCCGGTTGACGGTGACTCGCGCGGTGAGCGGGTTGGTGGGCGAGACGACCCACTTGGCGAAGCCGAGGCGGTTGTTTGCGACACCCTTGGGCAAGCCGGGAAGGACCTTGGGCAGACCCATGGTGACACGCGCGCCGAGCTTGTCGTATTGGCCGCGCTGCAGAACGTAGGCGGGCCGGGGCTTGGGCATCTCTTCCATCACCATGACGGACGAGATTTCCGACTGAGTCTTGGCCTTTAGTTTCGCGGCAGCTTCAAGCTCGAGCTGGGCTTTCTGGAAGTTCGGGTCGTTCTCGGCTGACCAGAGGCGGACGATGGCCTTCTTTTGTTCCAGTGTGCGCTTGGCGGGTGCGACGGCGAAGAGCGGCTCGCCCAGCTTCACGCTGGCGAGGACTTTCACTTCGCTTGGATTGAGGGTGCGCTTGGCGAGCACGAGGTCGTCGACGAGGCCGTTGTAGCCGCTGCCGTTGGTGCGGCGCCCCAGCTTCAGGCTGACCGAATTGCGCGTGTCGCCGGAGAGCGTGTTGACTTCCACGTCAAAGTCGATGGGGGTGCCGTTCACGTAGAGGCGCATGCCTTCGGGTTTGCCCGATCCGTCGGAGGTGACGGCGAGGTGGGTCCAGTCGTTCATCGGGATCACCATGCGGCCAATAATCTTCAGGGCACGCTCGGGCCACTGGCTGATCATGTGGGCGGCAGGACGTCCGCCTTGGAGGTAGAGGTCCCATCCTCGGTACGCCTTGGAGTCGTCCATGCGGGCAACGGGGCTGCCCGAGTCCATCGCCGGCTTCACCCAAAGGGCGTAGCTGTAGGGTTTGTCGCCGGCGAAATCTCCGGCATCGCCGAGGTCAACGTAGGCGTCATTGGTCGTTCGCGCGGCTCCCGAAGATCGGCCCGCCTCGAACTGGACGCCATTCTTGGCGACTGGGACCGGCGCGTTGCCCGCAAGCAAGACCGGGGAAGTCCCGAGCGCGTACCGAACCTCAATGTTCTCGACGGCACTGTCTGGGCTTGCTTTCGCATTGGCCCATTCTTCGGCCTTGGGCAGGTTCGCCACCGAAAGCTGGTCGAGCGACTTTTCCAGGGATTGGCTCTTCTGGGTCAGTTGGGCGAGCAAGTTGCGCTGGCTTGCGGTCGGGGCTTGGATGAAGGGGGGATGGTTGACGGGTCGCTCTTCGCCCGTGCCTGATTCGGGCACGTTGTTGAAGTAGGCGTACATCGAATAGAACTCTTTCTGGCTGAAGGGGTCGTATTTGTGGTCGTGGCAGCGGGCGCAGCCGGTGGTGAGGCCGAGCCAAACCGCCGAGGTTGTTTCAACTCGGTCGATGACGGTTTCCACGCGCCATTCCTCGGCGATTACGCCGCCTTCGGTGTTGATGCGGTGGTTGCGGTTGAAACCGGTGGCAATCTTCTGCTCGGTGGTCGCATTGGGGAGCATGTCGCCCGCAAGCTGCTCAACCGTGAACTGGTCGTAGGGCATGTTGCGGTTGAACGCATTGATCACCCAGTCGCGCCATCGCCACTGAAATCGCTCGAAATCGGCTTGGTAGCCGTTGCTGTCGGCGTATCGCGCGTAGTCCATCCAGTCCATGGCCATGCGCTCGCCGTAGCGGGGGGAGGCCAAAAGGCGGTCTACCAGCTTTTCGTAGGCGTTGGCCGAACGGTCGGCGAGGAATGCATCGACTTCCTTCGGAGTCGGGGGCAAGCCGGTGAGGTCGAGCGTGACGCGTCGAATCAGGGTGTTTTTGTCTGCTTCGGGCGAGGGCTTGAGGCCGGCGGCTTCTTGCTTGGCGAGGACAAATCGGTCGATGGGGTTGCGCGCCCAGGCGGACTGCTTGACGGCGGGAAGCGGCCAGCGAACGGGGGCGACAAACGCCCAATGCTCCTTGTACTCGGCTCCCTCGGCGATCCATTGGCGCAGGATGCGGCGCTCGTCGGCGGAAATCGTCTTGTGGGTGAAGGCGGGCGGCATTCGCAGGGCATCGACCTTGGATTCGATGCGGGCGATGAGCGCGCTCTGGTTCGGCTTGCCGGGAACGATGGCTTGCGCGCCACTGGCCAACTTCAGGGTTGCGCCTGCGCGGGTGTCCAGCCTAAGGCCAGCGATGCGCGTTTTGGGGTCGGCTCCGTGGCAGGTGAAGCACTTGCCGAGGATTTGGCGGACGTCGCGATTGAATTCGATCGTCTTCAAGGCTGCCTTCGGCGCGACTGGCTTCGGGGCAACAGGACGGGCTTTTGGCTGCGAGGGTGCGGCGAGCGCGACGGCAATGAAGGCGACTCCACCGAGGAAGGGAAGCAGTTTGGCGATCGAGTTCATGCTAGTAAAGCGTTCGCAGCATTGCGACGCATTCAATACGTTTCGCCCTCCGCTCGCCGGATTCCTTTCGAATATTCGGCGAGCGGAGGGCGAAAGGGCTTACTTCTTCGCCCCGTTCTTCATCCAGTTGCTGATCGTGGCGATCTCTTCCTTGGTGAGCGGCGGGCGGTTGCGGGGCATGATCGCCATGCCATCGCCGGTGATCGACCGAACAATGGTGCTGGTCTCGGGCTTGCCAGCGACCACGGCTCGAGGGGTCGCCATGACGGCCTCGTACGAGCTCAGGTCGAGCGTTCCCTTGCGCTGCTGCGAACTGTGGCAGGGCATACAGGCCTTGTTGAAGATCGCCTGGACCATGGCGTAGGTCGGGCCTTCGACGGAAGCGGGTTCCACCAGTTTGGCTCCGGCGGGGGCGACGAAGGCGAAGGTTTCGGGGGCGATCTCGCTATCGCTCAGCTTGAAATCGTTGGCGAAGGCGATGAAGTCCTTCTTCTCCGACTTGAACGCGAAGCCTCGGGCGACGCCGGTCTTCTCGTCAAGGAAGAGTCGGACAGATCGCTCCGGCACCGTCTTCAGGGTGAGGGCCGCCTCAAAAACGCTCACGCCCGCCATGGTGCGGCGGGCGCCTGGCTTGATCCCGGTGATCTGGCTGACCGGGTCCTTCGAGAAGAAAACTGCCCAGGGCCATTGCTCGTCGTCGAGCGCGGGCTTCAGGCCGTCGACCGCGTTCGAAGGAGTCGAGGTGTAGGTGTTGGAAGCTTTGGTGTAGACCGTCTTGGTCTTGCCGTCGAAGACGGTGAACCCTTCTTCGCCTTCAATCTTGAGGAAGCTTGGCTTGCTGTAGGTCAGCGTGTAGTTCGTGATGACGCCATCGGTTGCGGTGACCTTGACTTTGGCCACGAGCGACTTGGCCGCCTGGTGCAAGCTCACGTGCTTCTCTAGGGTCGCGGGCACGGTGATTTGCTGTTGGGCGTAGAGGGCCGCGACGAGGGCGGTGGTGGCGAGAAGAATTCCTTTCGATTTCATTGTCAAACCTTACCCCTGATCGCGGGCCGCAAGTCCTCGGCTAAACTCGGGAGCATGACACTGACGTCTTTGAGCGCCATTCTCTTCACCACGCTGGTTCAAAACCCAGCAATACTCCCGGCGGAGCGCCTCAACGAGGGCTGGTGGGCCGGGCGGCATGCTCGTTGCCAGGCCGACACCCAGCGCGGTGGTTTTGATGTCGCGTTCCTTGGTGATTCGATCACGCAGGGTTGGGAAGGCGGCGGCCAAGCCGTGTGGGAGCGTGATTTCGCCCCCCTTAATTCGGCCAATTTCGGATTCAGCGGGGACCGCACCGAGCATGTGCTTTGGCGACTGCAGAATGGCGAACTGGTCGCGGCTAAGCCAAAGCTCGTGGTGATGATGATCGGCACCAACAACGTCGGCCATCGATCCTCTAACCCCGAGCAAACCGCCGTTGGCGTGCGAGCCATCCTTGACCTTCTGGCGAAAGAGACCCCCAAGACCAAGGTGCTTCTGCTTGGCGTCTTCCCCCGGTCGGCGAGCCCGACGGAGGAGATGCGCGTCAGCGTCAATGCGATCAACGCCCGGATTCAGAAGTTTGGCGATGGCAAGCGCGTGCAGTTCCTTGATATCTCGCGCCATTTCCTGCGCGAGAACAACAACCTGCGCACGGAGATCATGCCAGATCAGCTCCACCTCAACGAGCTCGGCTACGACGTTTGGGGTCGTGCGATCCGAGAGAAGATCGTCACGATGCTCGGCACCGGCGAACGCCTGCCGAAGGCGGGCCGCTGGCGCAACCTTTTTGATGGCAAGAGCCTCGCCGGCTGGACCCAACTCAATGGCACCGCCACCTATCGCGCGGAGAACGGCACGATTATTGGCAAGACCCAGCTTGGTAGCCCCAACTCATTCCTTTGCTCCGAGCGGAAGTTTGCCGATTTCGAGCTTGAATTCGAGACCCTGGTCGATGATCGTCTGAACAGCGGCGTCCAGATTCGCTCGTTGACCCAAGGGACTGACCCGAGGGGCCGCGTCTGGGGGCCTCAGGTCGAGGTCGAGTCCGCGCCCGGCCAAGCTGGGTTCGTCTACGGTGAGGCCACTCCCTTTGGTTGGCTCTCTACGGAGCCGGAATTAAAGGACGCGCGAATCAACCAAACCCAAGTGTTCCGAAATCGCGAGTGGAACCACTACCGCGTGATCGCCCATGGACCGCGCATCCGCACTTGGCTGAACGGGGTGCCCATCGCTGACCTGACCCACGCCGAGGTCTACAAGACCCACCCGAGTGGTTTCATCGGCCTTCAGGTTCACTCGATTGGTGCGAATGAAGGCCCCTATGAGGTGGCATGGCGCAATATCCGCATCCGCGAAATCCGCTGATTCGGTTGGTTGGCCGCATCTGGGCGAGTCCCGTGACCCTCATCGGGCTCGTCCTCGGCGGCCTTGGTCTGGTTACGGGCGGGTCCGTTCGGGCGGTGGAAGGCGTGCTGGAGTTCCACGGCGGCTGGGTGACGACACTTCTTCGGGCACCTTTCGTTCGGGCTTACGCGATGACGCTCGGCAACGTGATCTTGGGGGTGGATGCCGAGCAGTTGGACCGCTGGCGGATGCATGAGCATGGCCACGTGCGCCAGGCTGAGCTTTGGGGACCGCTCTTTTTGCCCGCTTACGGGGTCGCCTCGGTTGCGGCATGGCTTCGAGGGGGGCACTACTACCGCGACAACTGGTTCGAAATCGATGCAGCGGGCCGACCAAACGCCTGAAATTCGGTTTGCGCGTCGCGAAGCCAAAACTTGTGGTATATTTCTAATCCCGCGCGGGTGTAGCTCAGTGGTAGAGCATCTCCTTGCCAAGGAGAGGGTCGCGGGTTCGAATCTCGTCACCCGCTCCAACTGCCTTGAATTGCGACCATCCCGTATTGACCACCACGGTTGACAGGTTGCATTCCGACGTTCCCGCTCTAAGTGGAACGATTTCTCCAACAAATTGCCGCTTTTTGGCGTCCGCACGTGGGCCAGCGGGCGTTCTTGGAGGCTCCGAACAAGATCAAAGTGCTGGCCTGCGGTCGCCGATGGGGCAAGACTGACGCCTGCGCGATCCAAGTTCTCGAACGGCTCACTTCGCCTTCCCCGATCAAACAGCTCCTGGTCGCGCCCACCCTGGAGCAGGCCCGGTTGCTCTTCGACCGCATTGTCGAACTCCTTGAACCCTGTGGCTTTCCGCCCGCCAAGGCTCGTGGCTCGCCGCATCCGAGGCTGACCGTCGCCGGACACTCGGTGATGGCGCGGTCGGCGGCGGTGCCTCGGTCGCTCCGGGGTCTTGAGGCCCACGGAATCGTGGTGGACGAGGCGGCCTTTGTGCCCGAGAAGGTGATCACCGAGGTTCTTTGGCCCATGCTCGCCACCACGAATGGCAGCATGACCTTGATCTCCACGCCAAACGGACTGAATGCCTTTTGGCGGCTGTTTCGTCGGGGCGAGCGGGGTGAACTTGGCATCTGGAGCCGCCAAGCTCCCAGTTGGGAGAACCCAATGGTTTCGCCTGAGTTCTTGGCCGTTCAGCGCGAGATTGGCTACGAGAAGAGCTACGCCATTGAATACGGGGCAGAGTTCCTCGATATCACGGGGGCGGTGTTTCGGCAAGAAGCCATCGATGCTAGCTTGGTCACGGCAGATTCAATCGAGACCCGGCCACCGTATTCGGTTGGCGTCGATTGGGCGATGACGAAGGACTTCACCGCCGTCGCGGTGATGGGCGGCAATCGGGACCGGGCGCATCTGGTCCATCTCGACCGCTTCAATCGGTGCAGCTGGGAGATTCAAGTCGAGCGCGTCGAGGCGATTCTGCGCGAGTTTCCGCGCTGTTCGGTGTTGTGTGACGCCACCGGTATCGGCTCGCCGCTGACGGAGATGCTCCAGCGCAAGCGGCCTGACCTCAGCATCCGCACGTTCGGATTCAACCAGAAGTCCAAGCCTCGGCTCGTCGAGGGCCTACTCGACCTCTTCGAGCGGGGTGCGATCCGCATGGCCGCACATGGAGCTTTGCTCCAAGAGCTTCAGGAATTTCATGGCTCGGAGACCGCCACTGGTCACATCCAGTTCGTCGGAACCTCGGGCCACCACGACGACCTCGTGATTGCGCTTGCCCTTGCCGCCGCGGCCTTGCCCGACCCTTATCCGCTTCGCATCCAACTGGCCGGTCCCCGGCCCGGAGTTTGAACCTATGTCGATCTTTCAAAAGCTGTTCTCTCGTCCTCGAGCCGCTGTGCGGGAAATCGCGCCCCAGTTGACCCAATGGGAGCGCCGCAGCCTTGTGCCTAGCAACGTCCCGCCCGGCGGAATCCCCTACGCGGTGTATGACCAGATGCAGCGCGACGCCATGGTCCAGACCGCGCTCACGGTCAAGAAGCTTGGCATCCTCGCGACGCCTTGGCGGGTCGTTTCTGAATCGGCGGAGCGGCGGGCTTTTGTCGAGGAGTGTTTTGCCCGGATGGAAGGCTCGCCTACCTCGATTCTGATGCACGCGATGGATGCCTTCGCCAAGGGCTGGTCGGTGCAGGAGCTGCTCTTCGAAGAGCGCGACGGATTCATCTGGCTGGCCGGGACTCGGGCCAAGAACCCGGCTCTGTTTGGCCTCGATGTGGACCGCTTTGGCCGTCTCGAGTCGTTGCGGCTGGAACTCCCGGGCGAGGCAGCCGTGGTTTTGCCGCGCGAGCGATTCGCCATTTACACCTACCAGAGCGGCTACGGCCACCCCAAGGGTGTGAGCGATCTCGATGCGGCTCACGGGCACTACTTGCAGAAGAATGCCTTGTTGGATGCTTGGCGTTTGCATTTGGAAAGGTTCGGCTCGCCAACGATGCTGGGCCGGTACCAGCGGGGACTCTCGGCTGACGAGCAGGGCTCGATCCTATCCGCCCTCAAGAACTTGGCTAAGAACACCGCCATCGTCTTTCCGTCTGAGATCGAGATTGATGCGGTTCCCTCGGGGCAAGCCGCTTCGGCGGGGTTCATGGAAGCGATTGAGTTTCACAACCGGGAGATCGCACGTTCGATTCTTGGGCAGACCCTGACGACCGATGAGGGGCGGCGCGTGGGTTCGCTCGCGCTTGGTAAGATTCACCTGCAGGTGCTGCTGTTGCAACTGCAAGCCTTGCGCACTCAGTTGGCCGACCTCGTGATGACGGAACAAGTCATTCGTCCACTGGTTGAGATGAACTTTGGCCCCGGCGAGGTGCCGAAATTTGAGTTTGAACCGGTACGACTGGAGGCCTTCGCTTCGGGCGCAATTTAGTATTGTTGACACGTAGACAAACATCACGTATACTGTGTCTACCATCGAGGGATGGAAGGACGAGCGATGAAAGGATTGACGCCCCGGCAAGAAAGGATTCTTGAATACATCCAGGAATACGTGCAGCGAGAGGGATACCCCCCTTCGATCCGTGAGATCGGCAACCACTTTGACATTGGTTCGCTTCGCGGTGTCACGGTCCACTTGGATGCGCTGGAACGAAAGAACTACATCAGCCGCTCGAACACTCCCCGTTCGATCAAGGTGATCCATCCGGACTTCCAATCGAACGAACGGGTGGCGATGTTGCCCTTGCTGGGATCGGTTGCCGCCGGTGTTCCGATCTTCGCCACGGGGCAGGAAGAGGATCGCCTTCCCGTGCCGCGCGAGATGCTTGGCAACGTTGACGATGCGTTCCTGCTCCGAATTCGTGGTGACTCGATGACTGGCGATGGCATCCTGCCCCGCGACCTTGTGATCGTGAAGCCCCAGGCGACCGCCAACCAGAACGACCTCGTCGCCGTGCTCCTTGGTGATGAGGCCACGGTGAAGCGCATCAACTTCTCGCCCACCGGTGTGCTCTTGATGCCCAGCAACGAAGCCTACCGACCCATTGAGGTCAAGCAGGAAGACGCCCGAATCATCGGCAAGATCATCGGGCTGTTGCGGGAGTACTGAGAGGAGGGAGTTGGGGTAGCCTCCCCATTTTCGGTGCTTAGGTAAAGGAAGCCTTAGAAATCTAGTGAATTGCTAATTGAGCAATCCGGTTTCGGGGATGGACTAGTTCTGCTGAGGTTCCTGTACTGACTGAGACTGTTTGTCTCCCGCTTGATTCATCACGTTTACCGCTTCCCGGAACGCTTCCTTCCGAGCAGCCGACCAGGTTTCAACACGTTGATCTGAAGCCTTGATGTACTCGTCCAGTTTTCGTCTGTGTTCGCTCATTTTTCCCTCGATGTCATTGTACAGATTCCAAGACGGTTTTTGGCAAAGATTTGATCGCCAGTTCTTCGCGATCAAGATAGGAGAACTCCGACAGTTGCAAACGCGGTCGTTTTAAGTCCTGTAGATTTTGCCGCAGAATCCTCCCATCTTTAGATTTGCGTTCAATCCGGCGTCCGGTCAAATGTCGCATGCTGAAAAAGTCGGCGAAACGCCGAGGTGCTACGCCAACAAATGGTTGAAAAGGAACTTGACCGTCCGAGCGTGGACGGTCATTCAGCGGCTCTGGATGGGCTTGGCAGACGATTGAGTCGCCATACAACGAATACGCCTCGCTCTTGGCATACGGCTCTACATAGATCACTCTGCTGACGCCTGCCGCTACGATATGCCTCGCACAGCTGTGGCAAGGAAATGTGGTGGCATAGAGAATCGTGCCAAGGAGTGGGACACCCCGTCGAGAGCAAGACATAATGGCGTCCATCTCCGCGTGGACAGTTCGGCCAAACTCCGTGATGTCCTTAAGACCACTGACTTTCCAGGCTTCTTTCAAAATTTCAGAAGTAACCTGGACCCCTTTGCCCTCCAGGAACTCTTGCAGTCGCTGAAAGCGTTCCTCCTTTTCAGCGTCGTTGGGATCACGCCCAAGTTTGAAGTCTCGTACATCGGGCTCATCCTCGGGCCAATAGGAGCCTCCGCCCGCCTTGGGCACCTCATTGCAGCCGGCAGAAATCAAGTCTCCAGCCTGGTCCAAGATTGCTGCTCCGACTTGACGCGATAAGTCTCCTGACCGCTGAGACGCACTAGCTGCCATGAACATCCCATATTCATCCTTGGTTGGCGTGACGTAAAGCGCTCCAAACAGTAGGTCTATGAAGCGGGCAACTTGTGCCTGAACATCAACGGACTCATCTAGAAAGA
Source organism: Fimbriimonas sp. (assembly GCA_049317025.1). Classification (GTDB taxonomy): domain Bacteria; phylum Armatimonadota; class Fimbriimonadia; order Fimbriimonadales; family Fimbriimonadaceae; genus Fimbriimonas. The sequence goes on from JBMOJD010000008.1 coordinate 23,005, forward strand.
GATCCGCGAGCTCGAACGCCTCCCGAGTATTTTGCCCTTCATCGGGCGATTCCTTCTCGTCATGTTGCATGAGGTTCTCCGCCTCTGCCATATCCATTCCGCGCTTCATCAAGCTCGCTCGACGACCGTCGAAAGTTGAGTGCATTGCCACCAGGAAAAAACCGTGCCCGTAGATGGTTCTTAGCAGAGCAGCTTCATCCGGATGCTTTATCGAACGAAAGAAATAGGCCGCACGGAGCGGGCGCGAGCTAACCTTACCATCAGATTGGCCAGCTCTCATTGCCGCAACTTCGGCGCAACCAAGTTTGGTAAGAACATTTCCTCCGCCGGACTTTCTAAGGACATTTCCGGCATGTTGAAGGCTTTGAATCCTCAACTTTTCTGAACTCTTGTCGATCTCGACCTCTTGTCCGGCGTATTCTTCAATTATTCGACTTAGCTTTATCTCATGAACATCGTAGTCGCGGGCTTTGAGCTGCGTCGTAAACTCATCCATTACGGACTGCTCGTTCGTTCCAAGGGGACTCACAAACGCAAACACGAGTTCGCCACCGTTCTGCGGGTAGAGAATTTCCGTCATTTCTACCGGTAAGTCGGGGATCAAGCCACCTTGGGTATGTTCGCTCGCTTTGGGAGTCTTTTCTTTAGAGTTCTCTTTACTCATGCCTCTCCTTTACCTGGGCAGCGGGAATGACCATTTACGTTTGCAGGATATCTCAAGCGTTCCATCGACGAGGATTCGCCATGGGACAATAGTAGAATCTTGGGCAACGCGACTAGCCGTGCCCAATTTCCGTCACTGAATCGAAGTTCTTATTCCTTGGCCGCCGTCACTCGAGTCTGAATCGCAAATACTAGTGGACACGAGCGCCACATGACTCCATGCGCGAGAGGATTAGCCTCACGCGTATCGAGCGGTCCCCGAACTTCGCTCTCAGGCATCGAAGATTAGCTTACTTCTTCGCCAGCACTTCCACCAGAGGCTTGCCCACGTTGCCGGTCGGCAATTCAATGTGCAAGATTTGCGCCAGAGTCGATGCGATGTCGGCTACGGCAACGGTTCGGTTGTAGACACCGGACTGAATGCCGAATCCCTTGAGCAAGATCGGAACGTGGGAGTCATAGGCCCAAGGCGAACCGTGGCCGGTGCCGGTGCCGCCACCAAAGTATGAACCGGGCAGCTCGAACACCACGACGTCACCGGCGCGAGGGGGATAGTAGCCATTGGTCAGCAACTGAGTCCAAGGCCATTGCGGCAACTGGCCGGTCAGAATTTGGCGGCGCGGGAAGCCGCCGTAGACACCCTCGATCGATGGCAAAGCCTCGGCGGCGGCTAACTCGACCTCGTCGCGATCCAGTTTCTTGCTTGCGATTAGGCTCTGGTTCAGATAGAGATGGGGAGCCGAGAAGTTCAGCACCCACTCGCCCGCACCATATTTCTTGCTAAGGGCGGCGTTGACGCCTTTCTCAATCCCATCATCCGGGATCCGGGTGGCGGGGAGGCGGTACCCAGCCTTTGCTTCTTCGACAATCGGCACGACGCCGTGATCAGCCGTGAGCACGACCGCGACATTGTCGAGACCGCCGGGAATCTTCTTCTGGAGGAAGGTGAACAGATTGCCGAGAAGTCGGTCGGTGCGGACGCTGATATCCATCACCTCGGGGCTATTCGGTCCGTAAGCGTGGCCGATGTAGTCGTTGGTGGCGAGGTTCACGGCGAGGACGTCGGGAATCTCGTCTTGGCCGAGCTGCTCGTTGTCGATGGCGGCCTTCACCGTGTCGAAAACGTACTCTTGGCCGAAGGAGCTGGTTGTCCAATTTCGGAATTTGTTCTTGCCCGAGCCATCGGTGGGGTGGGCGAAGAGGAAGCCCGGCGTGGTGGTCGAGAATGGCGGCTTGCGTGTGAAGGCATAGGCCGATTCGGGCAGAAAGGGTGTCCAGACCTTGCCGACCTCGGCGTCTGGACGCTTCTGGGCGTTCAAGGCCGTCACCCAATCGGGCAGCTTCTTGTTCGGAGCATAGAACGAACTGGTGACCCAAGCGCCGTTCAAGGTGTCGAACCAGATCACCGTATCGGCGGCATGACCGGCCATGAGGATGGCGGCGCGGTCTTTGAACGAGATGCCCACGACCTTCGCCTTGCCGTTGGTCGCCATCTTGAGTTCATCGCCGATGGTCGTGACGAGCAGATTTCGCGGGCTCATCGGGCTGCTGGGGCCGCCGATTGTCTCGGATTTGGCATCATCGACGCAGTAGACCGGCTTGCCGGTCGTGCGGTCGAACCAGTTGTTCTCCACGATGCCGTTGACGGCGGGGATGCTGCCCGTCAGGATTGCGGCGTGGCCGGGGCCGGTCGCGGTGGGGACGTGGGTGTAGTGGGCATCGGTGTAGTAGGCACCCAACTGCGAGAGATAGTTGAATCCGCCTATCTTGCTCTTCTGTTTCGCGGGCAGATAGTAGGGGGCGAAACGCTTGACGTAGTCGGCCCGGAACTGGTCGATGCTGATGACGACCACGAGGCGGGGTTGCGTGGGCGCGTCGGGAGCTGGGCCGGTCGCGGGGACCGCCCCTCCGAGCAGGGGAAGAAGGGCCAACAAAGCGGTCGTCATATCCTTCAGCGTACCTAGGCCAAAGTTAACAAGATGTTAAGTTGACTTCACGCGCACTCATCCGAATCGGTTCTATTTGAAGGATAATGCGTTTACGGATCTTCACATGATTGGATTGGCATTCATTCTGCTTGGCGCATTTTCAGGGCAAGACGCCACCCTTGCGCTCCCCGAGACGAAGGTTTCGGCGGAGGTCCGCGCCCGGACTTTGCGGCGTGTGCTGAACGATCTTAGCCCGCTGGTCGGTGCGCCCCTCACTACCGAGGAGCAACTCGCCAACCTAACCGTTTTGGTGAAATGTGACGGCCGACCGGCGCGCGAGGTGCTGAGCCAGATTGCCAAGGTCGTTTACGCGAGTTGGACGCCAAAGGCGGGCGGATACTTTCTGGAGCGGCGGCCTGCCGATAAGCAGCGGCTTGCCGCGGTTGGCTATGAGCGCCGCCTAGCCGCCATCCAAAAGGCGATCCGGCTGCAACAAGAAGACCTGCAAAAGAACCCCAAGTTCGATTCCAAAGTCGCCACTGCGCTCGAGAGTGAATTGGCGACGTTCGTCAAGCAGGCCGAAACGACCCCCGAGCTTTGGAATGACTACTACCAACCGATGCGGCGCACCACTGAGGGACGCCTTATGGGCCGAATTCTTACGCTTGCTCGCCCGCGCGACTTGTTGGCCGTGCCCAAGGGCATGCGCTGGGTCTATTCCACCCAGCCTAACCGAATGCAACTGCCTTTGGCCTCCAAGGCACTCGACTTCGTCCGGGAGTACTTGCGGGAAAACACGATCTACCTAGATGCGGCTAAGGCGGGAGCCGAGAGGCGTCGGGAGACCCTCGAAGATGACGGCGAACCTGAGAGCAACACGCCCTCGCTGCCCCCGGTTAAGGTCCTGCTGATTGTCAGTAACTCTGACGATGAAAGCTTGCTGATTCAGTTGGTTGCGTGTGATGAGAAGGGCAAACAGGTGGCCCAGTCTTACGATCTCGAGATTCCGTTCCTAGACGTGCTTGACCGCAAGCCGACCAAAGAACGGCCCCTCATCACGTCCGAGCTGACGAATACTCTCATTGCCGATTACAAGCGGACCGTGACGGCTGAGCCAGACCTTGGCGAAACTGTGCGCAACTGGTTGCTGAATCCAGAACAGACTGATCCTTTCGGCTTTGTCGCCAGTGATGTTGTGCTTCAACTTGCCTCGGAGCAAAGCAAGCCGGTGGTCGCTTGGTTGCGCGATCGGGGCCCTTTTCTCTACGGAGCCATGCGAACTCGGGCGATGGGAATTCAGACCATCCTGGACAATGGCCTCGACATCCAAACCGGACGCGAATGGCTGGAGATTTCGCCGCAGTTACCCGATCAAGCGAGTGACTCGCCCCTGAGCCGCAACCAGCTTGGGGCCTTCCTGCGGGGTGCGGTCAAGGACGGCTTTTGGTCGGTGCAGCGGACCATTTCTTACGCCAAACTGGGCGGGCGGACTCTGACCATTGAGCCGCAAATTGGGCGGCTGCTCATGCCCTACGAAACCGCGCCGATCGCGGGCAGCGAGGTCGAGCTCTTTCTGGCGACCCTTAGCCCCGACCAGACGAACGCGGCCATGCATGGCGGCATCCGCGTCCGGACCTTGCGCGCGGGCCAGGTGGAGCTTCTGACCCGACTCGGATACGGCATCGAACCCCTGATCACCTTCCAGTGGCCCGACGATGAGAATGCTGAGCTAGCTGAGCTCGCCGAAGCTTTCCCATCTTATGCAGTTGAGGAGCCGACCGAGCTTGCCCCCGAGGGGCTGGCGAATGGCCTGCTTACCCTGGAACTGAGTACGGAAGACATCGTTCGGACGCCGCGTCGGCGGAACCCGAGCGGGGTCTACACCACGTCGGAGGTCCTAGACCCCTACGCTCTGGCCTATCGTCAGCAACAAAGCACTCTGACGACCAAGTACCCGGTTCAGCCAGTCGATCTGAACCAGTTGCGGCCGGGTACCCGACGGACTTTGACTTTGAAAGTGGCGATCAACGCCTTTGCCGCTCTTGAAGGCTCCATGTCCGAAATTCAGGTCGGTCCTATCACGCCTTTTGCCAGTTTGCCGGAGGCTTTTCGCAAGGAGTATGAAAAGGCACTAGAAGAGATCAAGAAGCAAAAGCCGGAAGGAAGTGACGAGAAGCCACAGCGAGTAACAAGATCAGCCCCCTCGTCACCACGAAACTCTTGGTGACGAGAAGTGACGAGATCACGGATTAGGCGATCTTGGACAGTTCGGTCTTCAGGATATTGATCGAATCAATGTTCTCGGGGTCCACCTGGTTGAGGACGGCGAGGTAGAGCGAGACGAAGTCGCCGATGTAGGTCAGCGAGAGCATCTTCGCGAACAGACCGGTTCCGAGCGGGCGGACGTAGTGGAACTTCGAGAAGCTACCCACTAGGCGCTCAGTCACCGCCGCGCGCGTCTTCATCTTCGCACTCTCGGTGCCGTCTTCGAGGACGATGGTCACGTACTTCGCAACGTTTTGCTCATCGGCCTTCACCCAGCCAAGGATTTCGTTGTGGTTCAGCTCGGGGAAGGAGTGGACGAAGATGTGGTTCTTCGCGTTCTCGTTGATCTGGCACTTCCAGCGGTAGGCGACCAGGCTCTGCCAGGGTCCGAGGCCGTAGATGATGCCGAGCGATCCATGAAGCTCACGGGCGAGCGCCTGGGCGGCGTTGTCCGGAGCTTTGAGGCCGTAGACCGCGCGCGTCTCATCCAAGATCGCGAAGGCTTCGGCGAAATCGGGGTCGGGAATCAGGCCAAGCCGGACCGCCGCGACCAACACAGGCACGAGCATGAAGCCAAGAGCGGTTCGAGGAGGCTGACCGCCGGGGACGATGAAGAGGTCGTGGCCATCGCGCGTCGCCCATTCGGCGAGCTTGCCGCCGCTGGTGACGCAGATGATTCGCGCGCCAACTCGTTGGGCGTCTTCGTAGGCCGAGAGGGTCTCTTCGGTGTTGCCCGAATAGCTGGAGCAGAAGACGATCGACTTGTCGCTGACGTAAGCGGGCAGGTGATAGTCCCGGTTCACGGCGTAGGGCACCTTGGCCCCGGCCTCGAAAAGGGCACGAGCGAAGTCACCGCCGGAGGCGGAGCCGCCCAGACCGGTGAGAACGACCAAGTTCGGTTCACCCGCGAGGGGCTTCAGGGCACCGGCCTGGCCGATGGCCAGCGCCTTGCGGCACTGGTCGCTGAAGGCCTCGGTGAGCGTGAACATGCCCTTGGGGTCAAGGGCGGTGACTGTGGCTCGGTCGTTCAGATTCATGGGTGTTTACTGGGCTCCGTCGGCAAAGGGGTCGTACTCGTCGGCGGCGGCATTGACCGGACTGGGTGCGCGACCGCCGCCAGCGACATTGCCACCAGCTTGTTCGTCACGAGGACGATCCAAGGATTGGACGTTATCGACCACGATGTCGAAGGCTTCCCGATTCACACCGTTGCTATCGGTATATTTGCGAGTCTCGATCCGACCCTCGACGGCAACCATGCGGCCTTTGGTCAGGTAGTTCGAGACGAAGTCGGCCGTCTGGCCCCAAGCGGTGATGTTGAAGAAATCCGCATCGGGCGAGCCGTCTTGCGGCTTGAATTTCTTGTTGACGGCGAGGCCAAACTTCGCGACATTCTTGCCGTTCGGAGTCGTTCGCAGCTCCGGGTCGCGGGTCAAACGGCCAATCAGTACCACTCGGTTCAGCACGGCTTAGTCCTCCAGCTTAAAGATGCGATGGCGAATGACGTCGTCCGAGATTCGGAGAAGTCGGTTCAGTTCGGTCGGAACGGTCGGATCGGCCTCGAAGTTCATGAGGATGTAGTTGCCCTCTTTGAAATCGTTGATCTCGTAGGCCAGCTTTCGCTTGTCCCACTTGCCTGCCTTCTCGACGGTGCCGCCCTTCTCTTCGACCACGGTCTTGTAGCGGTCGGCAATCTTCTGGACGTCGGCATCGGTCAGATCCGGCTTCACAATGTAAAACGCTTCGTATTTTCTAGACATGTTTTTTAGCTCCCCCTGGACTCATGACCCCGATGAATCGGGGCAGAGAGCAATGGTTGAAGGGCAAAGTGTACCCGCAGCGGTGGTCCGCGGGGATTCCGCCTGTGCCAAACAGGCTGATCGCCAGCCGATCTCGCGGGCTGAACGTTCCGCCCCGGCCTTCGTAGGGGATTGCCATGACCATTCGTTAAAACTTGCGTTGCCTCTTCCGAATTGTCGCGAAATGACGTAGTCTAGTGACCAGTGGCAAATTTCGAAGCCCCTATTCTGGTTAAGGAGTTCCTCTCCCAAGCGGGAAGTGGAGTTGCCGACCTTCACAGGACATTGGTTGAGCAATCGGAAACCGATTTGGGTGTGTTGGTGGTCAAAGATGCCACTTTTCGAGTAGAGTGTGCGATTACGACGGTGAAGACGAGCAATGGGATCGCTGCTTCCGTCCTCCCGGATTTCTTTCTTGGCCTGAAGGGAGACAACGCGAGCTCAACCAACAAAATCACGATTGATCTGAAGATCGTCAATGTCCCTGCCCTTCCCAAGCCGGAGACGAAACCTGATGTTGTTGAGAAGCCTGGCCTCCAGAACAGTGAACACGACATCATCAAACGCGTGATTGACATGCTCGCCGACAAGCTGGCGAAGGCAAAGGCAAGCTCGACCACGCGAGAGATGCGTAAGAAGCTGAAAGCACTTGATGTTCTCTTGGCAGCGGACAAGTTCACCGAAGCAGGGGCCGGGCTACAAGAGTTCATGCGTCAATATTCACGCGAAGTGACCACACTATTGAACAGTTAAAATGGCTTACTTTACTCACGAACTCAAGGCCGAAGAAGCACTCGAGGCGCTCAAGAGCGTCGTTCCCGAAGAGAAACTCGCTTCGGTTAGAACATCGCTGGATAAGGTCAAGAAGGCTGCCGCAGGCAAGACGGTGAGCTTTCAGGTTTCAGTCCCAGGCATTCCTAGTTCTCCCAATCTTCCCAATCCGCCATCGGGTGATCCTCTGTCCGATGTCCTCGCCCGATTGGATGAGCTGAAGGGGTTGCTCACTGGTCCCTTTCGAGGTGCCCCTGCTGTTCCTGATGATGTTCTCCGGCAAGTCGCCGAGGGCGTTACTTCCGCTGAGAAAGCGCTAAACGAGCAGAACTTGCTGATTAGTGGTGGCACTGTAGAGGTCAGCATGAATGTAGGCAAGAGTGATGTCGCATCTGCCACAACCAAGTTTATCTTGAATATTTCGCCCAAACAACCTACTTAGGAGGATCTTTATCATGGCTGCCGGAGCTATCTCTGTACTCACCTTTTCTGTTGTTCTTGCCGAAGTCTTCGGCGCGGTTGGTCTTTCCACACTTGTTCCCGCAACTTTCGTCCAGATTGCGCGGGCGGCGGCGAACATTGGTGATGAGAACAATCTGACCCAAGAAGAGATGTCGAGTGCGCTGAAAGCGATCTCACGGTTCTTGCCCGGTTCTCAGGAGGGCGTTGAGCTAGCGACCAAGGTGCTGCTAAGCATGATGTCGTCGTCGGAAAACCTTGAGTTGCTACTGCCGAAGACGGCGTCCATCGACGCCGAATTCAAGTTCCAGGCAACCACCAAAGTGGACGGTGGTATTGATGTAGGGGTCATGGTCCAGGTTGTTTCCGTAAAGGGAGGATACTCTGCTCTTTACGAAGAATCCTCTAGCAATAGCGTTAACCTGAAGGTTAACTATGTAGCCGTGCAAGTTCCGATCAAGGAGCCGAAACCGCTCACGTTTGGCCCGGCTTCGCTTGGACCCCTTCGCCTCAAGAAGCTTGAGTCGGTCAAGAAGACCGTTGCTCAGGAGATCAAGAGCGTGATTCCTGCCGATGGTAACTTCGTCATAGTGACTGGCGTTGGCAAGGAACTAACGATCACAGGCAAGGCCGCTGGTTTGGAAACGGTGATCGTAACCTATTTGGATGATACGAGTGACGGGTTCCCGGTCACAGTTACTGAATAGGGCGATGATGGTTCTCCCAGAGAATCGGGCATTGCTCCTCCTGTCGTTGTTGTCCCCTGGTCCACGACCGGGAGCAAAGATCTCGCCTTTCGACAAACTATCTTATGAGTTTGCCGAAAGGGGGGCCAAGCAGGCAGTGAATGCCCTCCTTGAAGATTCCTACGGTCGTATCGTGGTGCTCGGTTCTGATGCTTCGTTCGACAATTTTCTAGCTGAAATGAGAAAGTTAGATGAAGATGCTTCTGTTTCTGTCATCGATGTTTTCATTGTGCAGCACGGTGACAAGCGGACACTGCTTTTCGCCGATGGTGAAGTCGTTGATGTGTCGCACATCGCGAAGGTATTTGACCCGAAAGCTAAGGGGCGGGGTGAGGAGCCGGTAGGAAACAAGAAGCTTCGTCTCCTCTATTCTTCGGCATGTTATGGCGCTAGCCATGCTAGAGATTGGCAACGAGCTGGCTTCAAAACCGTGATCGGGGCCGAGGGATTGTGCGCCACTGGCCCATCTGAATTTGTTCCCTTTATAACACTTTGGCGGTCAGGGCTTAAGGTGTCACTAGCGATTCAAATCGCTGATATTCCACCCGTAAGGGACATCACCGACAAGATAGCTGGCGGGGACAGCAAGAAGGTCATCAGTGGCAACAAGAACCTAAGGATCACTACGGCAATTAAAGAGTAGCGTAGCTCCTGGCTTCTTGTGGCTTCACACTGGTTCGTAGATCATCTTCATGTGGTTCGCCACCGCTGTCGCACGGTCGGCTACGTGCTCCAGTGCTCGGAAAGACTCTGCCGTGCGAAGGAGATCCTCGGCGCTTGAGGGTTGCTCTTTGATCAGGTCGAGCGCGCGTTTGCGGACGGCGCTGTAGGTCTTATCAATCGCCTTATCGCCCGCGATGATCTCGGCGCAGAACGAATTGGAGTAGCTGCTGTAGAGTCGCAGCGATGCTGAAAATGCGTGGCGCGCTTTCTCGCTTAGCTCGATCAAAGGCAACTTGAACTCGGACGGGAACGACGCGCCTAGGCGCGAGGCGCGGCGAGCGAGCTTGGCCGCGTCGTCGCCGACTTTTTCGATTTCGCTCATGACGCCGAAGGTGCAAACCAGCAACCGAAGGTCAGCCGCGACCGGGGCTTCGAGCATGGCGAGGACGGCGAGGTTCACGAGGCGGCGCTCGGCTTCGTCGATCGCGTCATCCTTGGCGATGACGGCGGCGCACAGTTCGGGGTCACCCGAGAGGGCGGCTTCGGTGGCTTCGCGGACCATCTCGGTGGCCTCGGCGCCCGCCTTGAGGACGTCGGCCTGAATCTGATCCAGCTTGCCCTGGTACTGCACTCGAAAGCTCGGTCGCTGCTCCATACCCTTGTGTTCTACCCTTGTTCTTTCGAAACATCGGTTGAATGGGAAGGAAAGTCCCTGGTGCAATCACGAATCTTAATGTTCACTGCGTCCGTAGTGGCCGCCGAGAATGATGAGCAAGCCCGAAGAGCCCGACGAAATCTCCACGCGCCCCACGCCAAACCCTCTGCGCAGGCTCGTGCCGGAACTGAAACCGTTCCGCAAGCTCCTCATCACTTCCACCTTGCTCACCATTGCCCAGAGCGCCTTTGGCTTCATTCCGCCGCTCATCTTGGGTGATATCGTGAACCGCCTGCAGCGTGGCGAGACCATCAACACGCTTTTCTATTTGGCCATGGTTGTCGGCTTTGCTCTCGTCCAGGGCGGCCTCGGCTACGCGCTCGGCGTCAGTGTTTCCACTCTGGGCCAGAGCTTCTTGCTTGTGATGCGCGAGCGCATGCTGCGCCATATGCAATCGCTTCCGCTCGCCTATTTCGAAAAGAACCAGGTGGGCAAGCTCATCAGCAACGTGGTGAACGACGCGGGCACGGTGAACAACCTGATCACGGGAAGTCTCACCAGCATGGTCAGCGACACCATCCAGCTGGTCTTGGTGCTGTTCGCGCTGTTCTCGATCAATCCGGTGATGGCGTGCCTCAGTCTCAGCATCACGCCCCTGTATGTCTGGAACTTCCGCCGCTTCTTTGTCCCTATCCAGCACACCAGCGACGGCATCCGCGCCAAGCGCGACGTGATGTTTGGCGACATGCAAGAGAAGCTGAACGGCGTCCAGACCGTGAAAAGCTTCGGCCAAGAGCGCTGGGAGGCCCGCAGCTTCATGGGTACAACGCGCGAGCTGATGGGCTTGAACGTGAAGCAAGGGGCGCTCGGCGGCGGACTCTGGACCATTGCGGATGCGCTTTGCGGCCTAGGTCTTGGCCTGGTGCTTTGGTACGGCGGCAACCTTTGCCTGCAGGGCAAGATGGGCGCGGGGACCCTGGTCATGTTCCTGCTCTATTCGACCAACTATGTCTATGGCCCGATTGTCCGCTTCTTGGTGGTGCTTGACCCCGTGGCCCGCGCCCAGGCCGCGCTCAACCGAATTTTCCGCACCCTGGACACCAAGAATGAGGTGATGGATCAGCCCGCGGCGCTGCCCATGCCCGCGATCAAGGGCCGGGTGCACTTCGAGGATGTCTGGTTCGAATATGAACCGGGCCAACCGGTGCTGAAGGGCATTGAGCTCGATGTCATGCCCGGGGAGATGGTCGCCCTGGTGGGATTCAGTGGCTCGGGCAAGACCACCATGGCGAGCTTGCTTTTGCGGCACTACGACCCTACTTCGGGGCGGATTACCATTGATGGCCAGGACCTGCGCGATGTGCAGTTGCTGACTTATCGCCAGCAAGTCGGCGTGGTCGCCCAAGAGAGCATCCTTTTCAACACGAGCATTCGCGAGAACATTCGATACGGAAGGATGGAAGCGACGGATGCTGATGTCGAAGACGCCGCCCGCGCCGCCTCGATCCATGACGCGATCTTGGAGCTCCCCGACGGCTATGACACCAAGATCGGCGAGGAGGGCATCAAGCTCTCGGTGGGCGAAAAGCAGCGCATCGCGATCGCGCGCGCCCTGATCGCTGACCCCCATATCCTCATTCTTGATGAGGCGACGTCTTCGCTCGATAGCCAAACTGAGGCCTTGTTGCAGGTGGCCCTCGATAACCTGATGGCAGGCCGCACCAGCTTCGTGATCGCCCACCGACTTTCGACGATTGTGAAGGCCAACAAGATCGTGGTCTTGGAGAAAGGCGTGGTCACCGAGAGCGGCACCCACGAAGAGTTGCTGGTCTCCAATGGCCTCTACGCCCGTCTGTACCGCGAGCAGTTCCGAGTCGCTTTAGCGGGTTGAACTAAGGCCATGTGGCCCTACTCAAAATGATAAGCTCAGATCATCTTAGCACTAGTTGATGCTCACTTTTCGCTCTGAAAGCTGACCCCGTTAACCTTCACTCCGCGCCGTTTTGCCACCAGTAAGAACTGTTTTGCCAAGCCAGGACAACCCAGGATTGAGCAATAGTAGTTTGCGCGGCTGTACCCATCTGGATTTCTGGGCTCGTCCTCAGTCATTCTTGCGGCAATATAGAGTGCAAGAAAGTAATCGCTTTCAGGAGGTGACCCCGGACGCGGCAGAATGTATAGACGATCCTCAACGGCATCAAGGCCGTCTCCTAGTGGAACAGGCTGGTTCCTGCCGAGGGTCCAGCTACCCACGCAAAGTACACTCAAGACGATGACTTGGACTATTCTGGGAAACGCGGTTGATTTATCCATTCTTACAGGCCTGCCACAACGATGGGCTGCACTGCGACAGCGGTGGGAACATTTTCGGAAGGAAGGGATCGTGAGACAAGTTTGCTATCCCTAATGCTCATAAGCCCTCGCAATTGCCTTGAGACGTTGCAAGAGTCGGCTGGGAGTCGCTGGCAACTCAACTAGCTCTGCCTCCGCCATTGCCTTCAGCGCACCTCTCCCAGATAGTCAGAGCCATCCCAGATGAACGTGGTTGGAGATGAGCCAGTCACCTGCTTCGAACGCCTCAGTCCATCGTAGCCTTGGTAAGTCATCGTCGTCACTGTGCCATCGGGGTCCGTCTGCTTCGTCAGCCTGTTCTCATTGTCGTATACAAATCCGGTTGTCAGCGCACCGCATTCGTGGCGTTGGATTTCCGTCCCGTAAGACGTTCCCGCTATTTTAGCGCAACCCACTAAAGAGACGAACATACGCCTTGAACCACCCTTCTTACTTCAGTTCTTCCAGCCGTCTTGGCGTAGCGGCATTCAATTTCGAGATAGGAGTTCTGACGTACTATGTAATAGACTTCTAGGGTCTCGGACTTGCCTACCCTAACCCCCCGAACCCCACTCCAAGCCGCTATCGAAACGGGCTCTGTAAATTCTGAAGCTCGCCTCGAGAAGCCCTCCCGTTTTAGCGTTGCGTGCCACTCTTCTGCCATAGTCTTTGACCTTCTTTTAGTTCTCACGAAAAGCCTTACGGTAATCTTGCCGGTCTCAGGGGTGAGCAATGTCAGGACATACTTCCGATCAGTTTTAACGACCGTTACGAATGAAGGCAGGTTAGCGCTTTTGGAGGGCAGCTTTGCTGCCGAGTCAGCATCGGAGACAGGTACTTCAATCGCGACCGCGCCTTGCAGCGCGATCACTGAGGCCAACCAGATCATAGATGTTAGCTCAATTATTTGATACTTGTTCATATGGGCTCTCCCATCTACTTGTAAGGTTATCTAGTGTACCTATACCCAAACACGGAGGAAATCTTTACAAGCACCCATCCACGCGGTCCCTTCCGCCATGAGTCGAGCCGATCCTCTTGCAGGTGCCTGAGCGTACTAGGTTGGCTCAACCTGCCAAAGCCTTGTACCAGAACGAGAAGCGATGACTCCGAGGACTTTTCCAGTTTCGTGAAGTAAGTCCAAGTTGATGCTTGTCCCACGTTGCCGATGTTGATCTTCACGTATAGATCTAAGCCATACGACCTTGGCCCACCAACTGCGTTCAACTCGTACCGCAAGGCTTTGTCAAGAAACGGCCGTACCGATGAGGCATCTCGCTTCAGTTCGGCCTTGGCAAGTCGGCGATAGAGGGCATCAACGTCGGCTTGAGTAGGGACGCTGGTCGCAAGAATGAAGATTATGCTTTGAATCATAAACGGACTCTACAATGCGGCGACGCGCATAGTTTATTATGAACTCTTTTGCAGTATAGGCCAAAGATTGTTGGACACCGATCGGAGGGTCTGTTTGAAGAGGCAGATGCTTCGACGACAATCCCTTCGGTCCGCGCGGGCGCTTTGGCGGGATAATAGGGGAATGGCCCTTTCTGCGTTGGTTGCCTTGGTTGTTGCTCAGAGTCCCGCTGAGGCGCCCGACCCGTACCTCTTGCCTATCGGCCCAAAGCGGCAGGTGACGGTTCACCTTGACACGATCACGGCGACGCGCAATGAGGCGACGGTGACGGTGGATGACATCGCCAAGGCGGCCCGGGGCAAGCGATTTGTCTACCTCGGCGAACAGCACGCCACCGCGGCCCACCAGCAGCTCCAGGCTGACATCATCGAAGCCCTAGTGCGCCAAGGTCGCACTGTGGTGGTCGGGCTTGAGATGATCACCCGCCCCAAGCAATCGATCTTAGACACCTGGAACACGGCGGGCGACGAGGCGACCTTCCTTAAGGATATCGATTGGAAGGGCCAATGGGGCTTCGACTTCAAGTTCTACCGCCCCATCTTTGAGGCGACGCGGCGCAACAACATTCCGATGGTCGCGCTGAACGTGCCGCGCGACTGGGTGCGGTCGGTCGGTCGCGGTGGCTTTGCTGCGCTCACTGCCGAGCAAAAGGCGGAACTGCCGGAGGAGCTTTCACTCAAGAACACCAAGCATCGTGCGGTCTTCGATGCCCTGATGGGAGGCCACCCGCCGACGGGGCCGCAAGGCGAGAACATCTATTCTGCCCAAGTGCTTTGGGATGAAGGTATGGCCGATACGGCGCTCAAGTACTTGGAAGCCCACCGGGGCGACAAGAAGGACGTGTTCGTGGTGATCGCGGGCGTTGGCCACGTGATGTATGGCCAGGGAATCAACTACCGAGTGGCCAAGCGGCGCGGCGGGCGAGGGATCACGGTGGCGATGATGACCTCGCAGAGCGATCGCCAGGTCTCGAAGGGGATTGCCGACTTTGTGTATGTCAGCCGCGAAGTCGCGCCATCACCCAAGTAAAGGGGAGCGAGTTGGTGCCGGGGGAGGGACTCGAACCCTCACGAGTTTGTGCTCAGCGGTGTTTGAGACCGCCGCGTCTACCATTCCGCCACCCCGGCGAGGCTTTCGATAATACCCGCTCGTTACTTTGGAAGCTTGCCGAGGGCCTCAAATGCCTCGGTGAGCAGCTTTTCCCGCTCTTTGCGCACGGCGACCTCGGTCAGGCCGTCGTCGCCCAAGTAGACGGGAAGGGTCCCGCGCCAGGCCACGAGGTCCACGTTGTTGCTGTCTTTGTGTCGGAACTCGAACGGCACGCGGATGCGGCCCTTTTCGTCCAATTTATACTGCAAGTCTGCCGAGCTCGCGGGTAGCGGACCCTTCGGATAATTGGTGGCAATTGTCTTCTCGACGCTCTCGATGAGGGTTTGGGCCGACTTTGTCTCGCCAAAGAAAATTTCCGTACGGTTGCCATCGAGCGTGAAGCTCTCGGGGAGCCCGCCCGGGGCCAAGGAAATAGTTGCGGGGGGTGCTTCTGGGCCAGCCATGACGGCCGTTTCCATTGCGGGCAGCCGTTCGACAGGGGCTGGTCGTTGAATCATGAGTCCGGTGAGGAATAGAGTCACGAGGAGCACGGCGATGGAGGCAAGTCCAGCCCCGATCGCAAAGGTTTGGTCGCGGCGTTTCCACTTTTGCCGCTCGTCGATTGCGCTGGCGGGCAGGGTCTGGTTCTCGAGGCGCAACTGGGCGAGCATCTTCAGCACTTCGGATTCGGGGATGCGCAGCGCCTCGGCGAGGTCAGCCGTGGTCGTCGTGGTACCCCCGAAGGGATCGTTGGCCACCGCTCGGCGCAGGAGCTCGTCCATCTCCGCCGTCGTGACCGGCACGGAAGTTTGCGTTGACCCGGTATTCGTGCCTTGCACTTGCATTGCCCTCCATCTTAGGCATCGGCTTCGATGGGTCCTAGGACCGCGCGGCGGCCCGGATTTCGGTGATCGCGGCCCGGATGATCCCGGCTGCTTCGCGCAAATCTTCGGCGGGGAAGGCGATCCCGAAGGTGAACCGAATCCCCTGCTTGGCTTCGGCCTGCGAGTAACCGCAGGCGAGAAGCACATGGCTGGCCTCCAGGCTTCCTGACGAGCAAGCCGCCCCGCTGCTCGCGCTGACGCCCATGCGGTCGAGCCGGATCAGTAAGGTCTCGGCATCCACGCCCGGCACTCGGCCATGGGCGTGGCCGGGCAGGCTTGGCCCGGTGTCTCCATCCAGGCTCCATTCAACGAGGTCGGCTAGGCTCGCGCGGAACTGGCCCAGGTCGGTGGTCTGGGGTCGGACAAGCCCTATGGCCTCGCCGAAGCCGACGATGGCGGCGACATTCTCGGTCCCTGCCCGCATTTCCCGCTCTTGGCCACCGCCGACGGCGGTGGGCTTGACCTTGGTCCCGGCCCGGACGTAGAGGGCTCCGACGCCCTTGGCCGCCTGAATCTTATGTCCGGAGACAGTGACGAGGTCGGCCCCGAGGTCGTTGACGTTCCATTTCAGGCTCGGCTGGCAGAAGGTTTGGACGGCATCGCAGTGCACGAGTGCGCCTTTCTCGTGGGCCAATCGGGCAACTTCGCCGACCGGATTGATCGAGCCTAGTTCGTTGTTAGCGTGCATCACGCTCACGAGCAGGACGTCCTCACTGAGCAGCTCCCTCAGTTGGTTCAGATTTACTCTGGCGAATCGGTCGACGGGGATTGTTTGGAATTCAAAGCCAAGCGCCTCCAGGGTCGGCTTGGTGTGGAGCACGCAATGGTGCTCGGCGGCGCTCACCAGGATTCGCTTTCGTGCGGGGTTCGGGTTTGCGAGCGCGGCCCCGATGAGGGCGAGGTTTGCCGATTCGGTGCCGCCGGAGGTGAAAACGATCTCACCAAACTCGCACCCGAGTGCTTGGCTGACGCGCTCGCGGGTTTCGTCGATGGCATCTTTTGCCCGCCGACCTTCGGCGTGGAGGCTGGAGGGATTGCCGTATTGATGGCGAAGCCAAGGCTCCATGGCATGCCAAACTTCCGGGGCAACCGGGGTGGTGGCTGCGTGGTCCAAGTAGAGTCGCCGCAAGCGAATTCCTGCTTAGGAGCGGGGTCCGCCGGGGCCTTTTTCGCGCTGGGCGGGCACCTTCAGGGTCGGCTGGGCGGTGGTGGGGAACGCCGATCCGACGGCACTGTCTACAACTTTCTCGCCAACCGCGTTGCGACCTTCTCGGGTCGGCCACGCTGAAGTCTCGGATTCGGTCTGCAATGCCTTGGCCCGCGCTTTGGGCGAGAAGGTGCGTTCTTCGCGTTGGTCTTCGCGCTTCTTGCCCCGAGTTTCCGGCTGGCTGTACGTGGTGTCGATGCATCCCACCATCAAGAACCCGATTCCCAGAAGCACAGCTACGCGTCGCATTTGGTTAGGTTACCTCCATGTTTTCACGGCAGCAAACTGCCCGGCTATACTGAGTCAATTCTCGGGGTTACGCATTGGATTCGAACCGCCAAATGACCGTGCTTGTATCCTCTGCCGTCTACGGCTTGGAAGAGCTACTTGACCAAGTCTATGGCACGCTCGCAGGCTTTGGCTACGAAGTCTGGATGTCCCATCGGGGCACGGTGCCTGTGACTTCGAGCGGAACCGCCTTCGAGCAGTGCTTGGCTGCGGTCGAGAAGTGCGATTTGTTTCTCAGTATCATTTCGACGCGATATGGATCGGGGCAGGTGAAGGATGGGCCTTCGATCACCCACCACGAGTTGCTTCGGGCCATTGAGTTGGGCAAGCCGAGGTGGATTCTTGCCCACGATCACGTGCCTTTCGCCCGCTCGCTCCTGGCTGACTACGGATTGGGCTCGGCTGAAGACCGGCGCCGACTGCAGGCTAATGCTCGCCGAAAGAGTCAGGTGTTCCAGGACCTCCAGCTTATTGACATGTATGAGGCGGCAATCCGTGCGGATGTCGAACCCCTTGAAGAGCGGACGGGGAATTGGGTACAAAAGTACCGGGATGAGGAGGATGCATTGCTGTTTGCATCCGCTCAGTTCTCGCGTTATGACGAGGTTCGTCGGTTCTTAGAAGACAATCTCCGGGACCCTGAGTCAATCCGGCAGCGGGTGGCGGAGCTAGGAAAGAAGAATGAGACCTGATCTGGCGGCGATTGTTTCGGGTGGCCCGTCCGAGCGAGTTGTCATTCTGGATTCGGCTGATGACACCGACATTCTGGCCCAGCACGTATGCGGTTTTCTCAATGCCTCCGGTGGAACTTTGGTCTTGGAGAACGGAGGGCGACTGGAGGTTGAGGCGTTGCTCCGGCGTCAAATTTCGCCACCGGCAATGTT
The DNA here is from genome assembly GCA_049317025.1 of Fimbriimonas sp. Taxonomy (GTDB): domain Bacteria; phylum Armatimonadota; class Fimbriimonadia; order Fimbriimonadales; family Fimbriimonadaceae; genus Fimbriimonas. The sequence continues at coordinate 41,051 of JBMOJD010000008.1, forward strand.
CAGCGTCGTCGAGGAGCTTGTTGGTGAGAAGCGGTACCTCTGTGTGGACGTCCCGGCTGGTTCGGCGAAGCCTTACGTTTGGAATGGCCAGATATTTGTTCGCGTTGGCGAGCAGACGCTCGCGGCAGGACCGCTCGCGACCAAAGGTCTGGTGGCCGAGCGCCAACTATTCAAGGATAGATGGGAGCGCCGCAAGTCACTCGGGCTGCGCACCAACGGCCTTGACCAAGATCTCTTGCGCCGGTTGATCGACCAAGCTAGCACTCGCCGCGGGTTCGAGTTTCGCGAACTCACCGATCCCGTCGCTTGCCTGCGCGACCTAGGGCTCACCCAGGGTGATCAATACACCCAAGCGTGCGATGTCCTTCTCGGTAGTGCTGTGTCGATGCGTCTTCCGCAAACGCGTGCACGAGCCATTCGTTTTGAGGATGACCGGGGTAGTCGTCAGATTGATGAACAGCTCTTCGAGGGCCCGGCGCCATTGGTCTTGGAGGCACTGCTGGGATTTGCGAAGCGGAACATAGAAATTGAGGGGAGGTTTGTTCCTGGTGAGGCCGAACGAGTGACCAGTCCCAAGTTCCCCTTTGTTGCGGTTCGCGAGGGGCTCGTGAATGCTCTGGTGCACAGAGATTACGCGTCTTTCTCGGGTGGAGTCGCCCTGCGCATCTTTCCTCACCGTCTGGAGATATGGAATTCGGGCAACTTCCCCGACGGCTATCAGGTCCAAGACCTGCAGAAGCCTGAGCACCCCTCCGTGCTTGTCAATCCGGATATCTCCCTTGGTTTCTATATGTTGGGGCTAATGGAGCGGGCCGGTCGTGGGGCCTACACAATCCTGCGTGAATGTGATCGATCTGGGCTGGAAGCCAAGTGGTCGACCGATGTTCCGGGTGTGACCCTGACTTTTGCTCCTAAGGTTGAGTTGCGCCTGAGAGCCGACCACCTGGAAATCTTGAATTCGCTAAAGCTGGGTGATTCGATTCGTGCATCCGATGTGCTCATGAACGAGCGCACGGCGCGCCGACGGTTGGCCGAACTGGTGGAAGGTGGTTATCTTGATCGCATCGGCGATGGCCCGTCGACGAGCTATGTTCGTACTGACAAACCTTTGGGCTAGTTCGGTTTTGGTTTGGTTGGGTTAGCAGTTGATCCAGTCGCTCTTCAACTGCATCGTGTCGTCTGAGAATCCGGACAGTGACCGGATTTGTTGCACGGGAAGTTTGTCTTCACTTAGATTCAAATCTGGCTGTGAAGCCCAAGAATCCGGCCAAATCCGGACAGATTTTGGCGCTAGGGTGGGGTTTCGCCTTTACCTGGTGGCCAAAGAGCCGAAGATGAGGAGCGTTTACGAAGTGATAATCCGGACAGTGGCCGGATTCTTGGACGAGGGATTTTCGATCGAATTAGGTTCAAACTTGGCAGTCTGGAATCACAATCCGGCCAAATCCGGACAGATAGCGGTACGGATTTGGCCGGAAGCTCGGAAGTTCGGTCTGGACCTCCGAACCCCCGAACCAACCCGAACAAAGACCACCCCGAACAAAACCCAAAGACCAGCTAAACTTTGCCATGCCCTGTTTGCCTCGCGTTACCGGAACATTTCTCGACGAAATCACTCACGATATCCCCTCGCAGAACTGGGGGCCGAAGGAGTGGCGAAAAGAATTCGAGCTGTACCAGCGGATCGGCATCGACACCGCGATCATCATCCGGGCGGGCTACCAAAACAAGTGCATCTTCCCAAGCCAGGTGATCCCGAACCTGCTCCCGGTCTACGATGACCTGGGCCAGCTTTTCATGGATTTGGGTGAAGAGTTTGGCGTGGGCATCTGGTTTGGCACCTACGATTCGGGATTCCACTGGTACCGAGGCGCCTGGTGGGACGAAATCGAGATCAACCAGCGATTTATCGACGAGGTGGTCGCGCGCTATGGCGACTGCCCTGCGTTCAAAGGCTGGTACCTCTGCCATGAGACCAGTCGCAATTCCTCCAACATCATCGAAATCTTCAATGGCACGGGCCGATACTGCAAAGAAGCAAGCAACAAACCCGTTCTGATCTCGCCGTTCCCGCAGGGGGCCAAGCAGTTTTCTGGTGGCGACGTGATGTCGCTGGACGAGAGCTTTGTCCATTGGGGCCGCATCTTCAGCGAGACGCAGGGTGCGTTCGATGTCTGCGCCTTCCAAGATGGCCAGATCCACTACCAAGAGCTGCCGCGCTTCCTTGCCGGTATCGCCGAACTTGGCCAGAGGCACGGGGTCAAAATCTGGTCCAACCTCGAGACATTCGATCGCGACATGCCGATCAAATTCCCGCCCGCCGACTGGCGTCGGCTGCGCTTCAAGCTCGAATCGGCGGCAGTGACGGCGGAGAAGATCATCACATTCGAGTTCCCCCACTTCATGTCGCCAAACTCGGTCTGGCCCGCCGCCCACAACCTGTTCAACCGCTACGCCGAGTTTGCCGGATTGGAATAGGGCCGAAGGGAGTATCCTTTACGCCTTATGAAGGTGACGGTCGTTGGGTCGGGGTCTTGGGGAACCGCCCTCACCATCCTGCTCGCGCGCAATGGCCACGAGGTCCTCTTGCTGGGCCGAAATGTCGAAGAAATCGAAGTGATGCGTGAGCGTCGCGAGAACCTCCGCTACCTTCCTGGTTTTGTGATCCCCGATTCGGTGCGGTACGAACTTCTCCCCTACCAAGTGGACGAATCCGAGCTGACCGTGATTGCCGTGCCATCGACGGCCGTCCGCGAGGTGGTCAAGGATATCCTCGGCCAGCATCCCCTCGTGGTCCTGGCGTCGAAGGGGCTTGAGTCCACCACCGGGCGGATGATGACCGAGATTGCCGCCGAAGCCCTCCCCAATGCGGTCATCGGCGCGCTCAGCGGTCCGAATCTTGCCATCGAAATCGTGCGGGGAATCCCCACTGCGGCCGTTTCCGCCTTTCCCGATAGCGATGCTGCCGACCTCGTGCGCAATGCCTTCATGTGCCGGTCGTTCCGGGTTTACAGTGCGGACGACGTCATCGGCGTCGAACTGGCGGGCGCCCTCAAGAATGTGCTCGCTATCGGGGCGGGCGTTTCTGATGGCTTGGGCTACGGCGACAATACGAAGGGAGCGCTTATGGCGCGCGGCTTGCGCGAGATGACCCGTTTGGGCCTAAGCATGGGCGCCAAACTGGAGACGTTTATGGGCGTTGCCGGGGTGGGCGACCTCTTCGCTACCGCGTCCAGCAACCTCAGCCGAAACTACCGGGTGGGCCGCGCCCTTGGCGCGGGCGGAACGCTCGCGGCGAGCTTGCATGAGATCGGCCAGGTGGCTGAAGGCGTCCTTACCTCCGAAGCCGCGCTTATCCTTGGCGAGCGCCAGGGAATCGAGATGCCCGTGTTTCGCGCCATTGCCGAGGTCATCCAAGGCAAGATTCAGCCTATCGAAGGGGTCGGACGCCTGATGGAACGCTCGACCCCGAACGAAGGCTTCATGGACTAGTTGGGCTGGAAAAGCTCGACCGGATTCCCGCTCGGGTCCTCCACCAGCACCTGAGTCCCGCCAGGGCCACTGATCGGCTCATTTCGGAAGCGGACTCCCTGCGCGCGCAATCCCTCGACCAACTCAGCTAGATCGGGGACCTCGATCACTACGCGATTCCAGCCGCCTGGTTCCGGCAGGGTTCCGTCGGGCATCGGCTTTGAGGCCGAAGTGCCCGGTCAGCTCAGCCAAAGGTCAAGGCCCGCCCGACTGACAATGGCAAAGGGCGGGCCCCAGCGCTCTTTGAGCTCAAAGCCAAGCGCGGCGTAGAAGCTCAGCACCTCATCCACGTCTAGGACCAGTAGTCGAACGACCGCCATCGGCCTAACCGCCGCCCGCATTCGCTCGGCCACGCAGCCACTCGACAAAGTCTGGATCATCCATGCGAGGTGCGTTGCCCTCAGCACGTCGCCGTTTGAACTGAGGATCGCTCGGGTCGAACGTGTCCGCAGGCTTGAAGACGCGAGGATCGCTTTCCACGAATTTGTAGGGCGTGAAGTCCGGGGTGTCGGTGAACATGTCGTGCAAGGGCGTCGCCAGTGCGTCGAACATGTTGTTCGGCCCGATGCCGAAGAGCAAGTAAATCGAGCGGATGATGCTCATGATGCTCGTGTGGTCTCGGCTAACGTATCCGCGCTTCACCCACGGGCTGATCGCGAGCACGAAGCTTCGGTGCCGGTCGATGTGGTCGGCATCACCGCCCGAGTCATCCTGCGTGACGAAGATCGCCATGTTCTTCCACTCGGGCCGATGGCTGAGCCAATCCACCATGCGGCCAAGCGCGAGGTCATTGTCGGCCATGTAGCTCGCCACGTAGGGATATCCTTCCTTCGGTCGGGGCCCCGCGCCATGGTCGTTGCAGATGGCGATGTTCAGGAATCGCGGCAGCGGTTTCTTCTTCGAAATGTAGTTCTTCTGCAAGTCTTCGAAGAACCAATCGGCGCGGGCGATGTCGGGAATGTTGGTGTTGTAAGCCGGGAAATCGAAGCATGTGTTCTCATGCAACACCTTCGGCATTGGGTGGTTGAAGGGGTAGAAAGTGCCCGACTTTGAGGTCTCCTCGCCTTCATCCGTGCGCGGAAGCTCGTAGCCTTCGCCGTAGTTCCGCATCGTCACCTTGTGCCGATTCAGATGCTCGAACATTGAGCCGTTTTCTAAGTAGTCCTCGGGAATCTGCGAGCCGTCCGACCCAAAACTGATGAGTCGTCCTGGCGTGTTGTTGTCAGCCCGGAAGTTCCAGCCCGCATAGAAGACTCGCGTGGTCCAAAGGCTTGGGTAGACGCCGACGAGCCATCGGTGGCCGTCGCCACTGGCCTGTGGCTCCATGTAGAAGTTGTCGCTGATCGAGAATTGCTCGGCTAGGCGGATGTGATTGGGCATGATCGGCACGCGTTCAGCCTTGCCTTTCTCCGAGATCCAGCCTTCGCGACCAAATTCCGCGTAGGCGGGCCAACCCTGCGCTCCTTTCAGTCCGCCGAAGATGCCATCGAAGGTGTGGTTTTCCTTGGTGATGAAGACGACGTACTTGATCTTGTCGCTGGGCTTGCCCGGAACAACGGGGAAGACCTTGGGGGCCGCCGGGGTTCTTGCCACCAGCAAACCGTTGTTGGAAAGGACCTCGTTCGACCACTTTGCCAGCTGAGTCGCGTCGGGCAGCTTGACGTAATCGATCATGCCGGGCATCGCCGGGAGGCCGAAGCGCTCATCCGAAGCGAGGCGAGGATGCTCGGCGCCGCTGGGGCCACGACCGATGCCTTTCTGAGTTGCAATCACCAGTGATTTTTCGTCAGGAGATAGTTCCAGGGACATTGGGAACCATCCGGTGGGAATATGACCCAGCACGGTGCCGCGGGTTGGGTCGATGATCGCAACCGCGTTCAGGCCGCTTTCGGCGACGAAGAGCCGGGTTCCCGCGCGGTTGATGGTCATGCCGCTGGGGATCACGCCACGAAGGCGCGCTAGAGCTGGAACAGGCGCGATCTTGATCGTTCGTTTCAGCTTCAAGGAGACCGAGTCGAACACTTGGACCGTGTCGTTGTTCGAATTCGCGACAAAAAGCGAATTACCATGGGCGAGTAGGGCACATGGGGCGCTTCCGCCAACCGACTTGCCGCCATCGGCGGGAGCGTGGATCATGATGCCCGTTTTGACTTGGTGCTGCAGCTTCGGATTGGCACCGCTTGCGATCTCATACGACCACACGGAGTGCGCATCCGGGACGTAAGGGCTGCCCAGACCAGGGACAGATCGTCCTTCGCGCTCGACGCCCTTCTCGGATTCTTTGGAAGGGAATTTGAACGCGGGCTGGTTCAGGCCGCGCGGGTTGCCCTCGCCCGGTCTTGGCTTGCCGACGAGTTTGTAGTCGAAGATGCCAATGTTGGCGACGAAAAGTCTCTTGCCATCGGGGCTGAGCGTGATCGCGTAGGGTTGACGGCCCGCCTTTACTCGCCCGAGGACTTGTGAAGTCGATAGATCAATGGTGACCAGGTCTTGGTGGGCCACGTCCACTCCGTAGAGAAATCGCTCATCCTGGCTCAGGACAATTGAGTTCAAGTACGGTGCGGCCTTGTCGCCCGAGCGGACATTGATGGAGCCGAGTGACTCCCACGTGCTCGTAGAGTAGATCTCGACGGTTGAGCTGTCGCCGCCGGAAACGTAGAGCTTGCTTCCGTCCTTGGTGAAAACGGCGGTGGGAGCAAACGAGGGCCGCTTGGCGATTTTGCGGAGGGGTTTGGCCAAGTTGTCGGTCGAGTAGATCGTCAGGCCGCCATCGTCGGTGCCGACGAGAATCTTGCCATCCGGGCTTTGGGCCACGGACCAGAGGTCTTCCTGCGTGTAGAGGCGGGCGCCCTTGGGTGTCACGTATCGGCCATTGGGCAAGATCGTCAGGCCACCGGGCACAACTTTGGCAAAGTCCTTTCCGGCCGGGGCCTGGAAGTAGGGCAGTGGTTCTTGGTCCAGAACCAACGTGAGGGCAAGGAGTCCCGCGAGCATGTCCTCCAGGTACGACACGAAGACATAAATGACCTTCCCGGTTTGCGAAGCCTTATTCAATCCTTAACCTAGCGGGTGGCCATGGCAGGGGTTCATTACGGAATTGTCGAAAGTCTGGTGAAGAATTTGAGATCAGCGCTGGTCATAGAAGGTGGAGCCACATGGATGCCGTTGGAATGAATCTGGACCACACCTGGAAATGGGCCAAGCCGCGAGACCGATCTTCGGTCGAAGAGTTTCGGCCCGCGATTTTTCGCATTGCCCTCTCGATTCTTGCTTCGCGCGAGTGGGCCGAGGACTTGACCCAAGACGTGATGCTGCGCCTCTTGCGCGACCCCGAAAAGCTCAAGAACGCGGATGTCCCGCTTGCATGGGTGCGAACCGTGACCGTCCGCGCGACGCTTACGGCCCTAGAGGCGAAGCGCCCGACCACGAACTTGCCACCTGACGTCCCTGGTCCAGAATTCGATGAGCAGGCGGTGGCCGTGGCCCAGACCCTCGCGCGATTGAAGCCGGAGTACCGGGCGATTCTTGCCCTCAGCCACGGCGAGGGCCTCACGACCCGCGAAATCGCCGACACCTTGGGCATCCCCGAAGGCACCGTCGGCTCACGTCTTCATGCCGCGCGCGCAGCCTTTCGGGCCACCTGGGAGGACCCACGATGAACCAAGATCCCCTCGCACAGCTAGACCGTTTTTACTCGCAGTGTGCCGAAAGTGCGCCGCCAAAGCGTGAGCGACCGGCTCACTACATCGGCTCAGCTCTTGCGGCGGCGGCGGCGGTCGCGATTCTCGCCCGGCTACTCTCCGCCCCGATCCCGAGCCCGACCACGGGCGTTTCGCCTTGGAGCCAGCGCGATTACGGCCAATACGTTGCCAAGCCACCGGCACCCAAGGCCGTGGGCCAAGTTGGAGGACGCAAGTGGAACAGTTAAAACGATCGCTTCTCGCCGCTTCGGTGGCCGCCCTCGTGACCGTGGTGGCGCTCCCCATGACGCGATGGCCGGTGCTGAACCACGTCGATCTGCTCACCGGCGGCTGGGTCATCAACAACCAAGCGGGTTGGAACCTGCCCACGCCCAAACGCATGATCGAAGAGGTCAAGACGCCATTCAAGGGCGATTCCAAACTAGTGGTCGACCGCCTCACGAAATTGGCGCAAGAGCAGCCATCCGACGTGAACCTCATCTCACATGCCCTGCGATGGGGCTGCATTTCCTCGTTCCCCACCCCGCCCCCGCCCAACTCGCCCGCTCCCCCGCCCACGCTGGATTCCACACGCAAAGAGTGGAACGAGCGTTGGCGGAAGCTGATCCCGATTGCTCGCCTCGGGGCAAGAATCGAGCCCGACAACGGCTACTTCCCCCTGATGGAGGCGTGCGGCCTCTATCGCATCGGCGACAAGGCCGGAGCGCGGCGGGCCTACCTGGTCGCTTCGCAATGCAAAGACTTCGACGACCACGCAGCGGATGAATCCGAGCGGACCATCCGGGCGTCGATCCAACAATTCGGCTATCGCGGTGAAATCGTGGCCTCCAACCATCTTGCTGGCCTGATGTTTCCTCACTTCAGCAACATGATTGGCGTCACCAAGGCTATTTCCAATTCGCCCGACGATCTTGTGGCGCGAGTGGCGGCGGTGCGTCTTGGGCAACGGCTGGTGGAAAAAAGCCCGACGACCATCGGTGTCATGGTCGGGCGGCGGATCATCTCCATTGGCCTGCTCCCGGTTCGCACGTCGATTGCTACCGAGGAAGACACCGATGCCCAATGGCAAACTTGGGGCCACGACCTGGCCGCTCGCGCCACAAGGGCCCAGGTTCCCGGTGCTGCCGACGTGGTGAAGATGGACCAAGCCAACTCGTCCTATTCTTCCGTCGCGCGCAACTGGCAGTTCATCTGGGACAACGAAATCAGCCAGATCTACACAACGAGCACCTTCGCCGGGGCCATCGTGCTGGCGGCCTTGGTTCTGTTTCCTCTCGGGGCCCTGGCGGCATGCCGCCAGCGAGAGAACAAGGAGCGTCTTTGGTCGCCCAACCTTCTTTGGCTCCTGCTGCCGTTCTGTTTCCTGTTTGACGCGAGCCTGCAGTTCTATCTAGTCCCCGCCTTGCTGCCACTCCTATTTCTTGGGATTGAGCGCCTTGGGGTGGGTTACGCCCAAGTTACGCGCTGGCTGGGTGGATTGATCGCAATCGGACTGATCGTGAATGCGCCGCTGAGCATTGGATTCATCTTCTTGGGGCTTGCCTACCTGGTCGCCCTTGTGATGGAGCGCCGAAAGCCAAAGTCTTCGCCGAACCAAGCGGTTTCGTTTGCGGCTGTGCTCGTTTGGGGATTGTTTGCTGGGTTTGCCATCGCCTACCCCGCCCTCTATCATGCCGATTGGACGGCGACCCTGACCATTGCCTTGGCGAGCTTGGGCCTGCTGACTTGGGTTGCTCCAGCCGCCGGGACCCCGCCCGTTCGGCTAATCGGGGCCCTTCTGCCCGTCTTCACTCTCCTGTATGTCGGCACCGTTCTGTGGGAGATCCGCACCAACGAGGCGATCCGGGCCCAAACCAAGGGCTGGCTCACCGAGGCCCCGAGGTTGCGCGAGAAAGTCGGCCTGCGACCCGGACCCTCCAGCGAGATATTCTTGCCAGGATGGCAGTAGCGATTGATCTGACGGGCCGAGTGGCTCTGGTGACAGGGGCGGGAGCGGGCATCGGGCGGGCCACCTCCCTCCGTCTCGCCGAAGCGGGGGCCACCGTTTGGGTCACTGATCTCGACCTTCGCGCGGCGGAGGAAGTCGCAGCGACCTTCGGCGGCATTCCTTTGCGGTTGGATGTTAGCGACCCGGACGCCATCACCCAGGCGGCCTCAGAGGTAGGTTGCATCGACATCCTCGTGAACAATGCGGGCTTCGATTACAACGCCCACATTAGCCAGACGCCGCTCCAAGACTGGATCAGGGTTCACGACACCCACTTGAGAGGCATGTTCCTCGTCACCCAGGCGTTCGCGCCGAACCTCGCTCCGGGTGCGAGCGTGGTGATGATGGCGAGTGTCCACGGCCTCTGCACCGAAGGGGGCCAAGCCGCCTATGCTTCGGCCAAGGCGGGCATCCTCGGCCTGACCCGTGCCCTCGCCATCGACCTTGGCCCCCAGGTTCGCGTCAATGCCATCGCCCCTGGCTACATCGAAACGCGCCTGATGGATGCCTGGCTGGCGGGTCTCGAAGACCCCGAGCCCATGCGCGAGCGAATCCGGCAGATTCATCCCCTCGGTCGCTGGGGTCAGCCTTCTGAAGTCGCCGATGCCGTCCTTTACCTTGCTAGTCCGCTATCTAGTTTTGTCACTGGCTCCACGCTGGTGGTCGATGGCGGCATGATCACCCAGTTTCCGTTTTGAACTGCCATGAAGATTCACGCCGTTGACTTTTTCTACCTCCGGATGCCCGAGGTCCTCGATATCGGCGATGGCAGCCAGGACGCGCTTTTGGTCCGGGTTCAGGCGGGCCGTTGGACCGGTTGGGGGGAATGTGAGGCCTCGCCGGTGGTCTCGATTGCCAGTTGGTCGGCGCCGATGTCGCACAGCGCGTGCAAGCCCGTGCGTGATTCCGTGCTTGGGCAGCGGCTCGACGGAGTTGACGATATTGCTCGAATTCACCGCGCCGTTCGCGAGAATGGCCTCGACATGCTCCAGACTTCACACACGCTCTCGGGAATCGATATGGCCTTGTGGGATCTCCTCGGCCACCGATTCGAGGCACCGGTCTACTCGCTTCTTGGCATCGCGCGCCCGACCGGGAAGCGCCCTTACGCATCGGTGCTCTTCGGCGACACGCCCGAAGAAACCCATGCCAAGGCCGCGCACCTATCTGCTTTCGACTATGCGGGTGTGAAGTTTGGCTGGGGACCCTTCGGCCGGGGCTCGGTCTTGGAGGACGAGAAGCACCTGGAAGCCGCCCGCGAGGGACTCGGGCCGAAGATCGACTTGATGGTCGATGCCGGAACCGTTTGGAATTCCGTGGCTGAGGCGGCCTTGCGAATCCCTGCGCTTGAGCGTGCGAATGCCTATTGGCTGGAGGAACCCTTCATCGGATGGAGCTTGGCCGCCCACCGAGACCTGGCCCGGCTCACCCAGGTGCCGCTCGCGGCGGGCGAAGGTTGCCACCACGAGGAGCAGGCCATTAGCCTGATGGAATTCGGCGGCGTCCGGTTCATCCAGATCGATGCCGGCCGCATCGGCGGCATCACGTCCGCCCGGCGAGTCGCCGAAGCCGCCGCCCGCGTCGGGGTCACCTACGTCAACCACACCTTCACGACCTCACTCGCCCTCAGTGCGTCACTGCAGCCTTTTGCCGACCATCCCGAGGGTGGCTACTGCGAGTACCCCGTCGAATCCAGCCCGCTCGCCCGCGAACTCACAGAGCCCCTAGAGCGAAGTCCCGACGGCGTGGTTCGCGTCCCCGAGCGGCCCGGCCTCGGGTTTACGCCAAGGCCAGAGGCTTTGCTAAAGTACGGGGTCTCGGTCGAGATTCGCGTGGGTGGCGAACCGGCCTAGATCGCGGTCATTTCCGCCCAATCCACGCCGATCTTGGCGTCTACGTCGACCGGGACCTTGAGCGGCAGCGACTGCTCCATGTCGGTGCGGAGCGTCTCCACCACGGCTTCATCGCCGAGAGGAACCTCGAAGACCAATTCGTCGTGGACGTTGAGCAGCATCCGCGTCGAGCTGCCCTGCAAGTTGCGGTGGACCTGGATCATCGCGAGCTTCAGCATGTCCGCTGCCGTTCCCTGGATCGGGGCGTTCATGGCTTGGCGCTCGGCGTATTGGCGCTCGACCACGCGCTGGGCGTGGATATCGGGGAAGTAACGACGCCGACCGCAAAGCGTCGTGGTGAATCCCTTCGACCGCGCCTCGCCGACCACGCCCTTGGTGAACTCCTTGATGCCGGGGAACCGCTCGTTGTAGGTGGCGATCAGTTCCTTGGCTTCCGACCGCGAGAAGCCCGAACCTAGCTGCTGGGCGAGGCCGAAATCGGTCACGCCGTAAAGCACCGCGTAGTTCAGCATCTTCGCCAGCCGACGCTGCTCCTTCGAAGGTTTCTCGTCGCCGAGGTGGAACATGCGCGTGGCGGTGACGGAGTGGACATCTTCACCCGATTGGAAGGCTTCCATAAGCGCAGGCTCCTCGCACATGTGGGCGAGCACGCGCAACTCGATCTGGGAGTAGTCGCACGACAGCAGGCGGTAGCCATCTTCGGCCACGAACGCCTTGCGGATCGACCGCCCGAGCTCGGTGCGGATCGGGATGTTTTGCAGGTTCGGGTCGTTCGAGGAAAGCCGTCCCGTCGCCGCCCCGGTCTGGCTGTAGGTCGTGTGGATGCGTCCGTCCGGTCGAATCTGATGCTGGAGGGCGTCCGCGTAGGTCGACTTCAGCTTTGATAGTTCGCGCCAATCGAGGACGGCCTGGGCGATTTCGTATTGCGGGGCGATCTGGCTGAGAATCTCGACGCCGGTGGCGTAGCCCGTCTTCGTCTTGGTCGCGCCGGGAATCCCGAGCTTTTCGAAGAGAATCTCGCCGAGTTGCTTGGGCGAACCGATGGTGAACTCCTGCCCGGCCAGCTCATAGACGCGCTTGGTTTGCTTGTCGATCTCGATCGAAAGCTCCTTACTAAACACCTGCAATCGCTCGCGACTGGTGCGGATTCCGAGGGTTTCCATTTCGGCCAAGATCGGGATCAGTGGCATCTCGATGTCGCGGAAGACCTCGAATTGGCCCTCCTTCACCAGCCGATCTTTCAGCGCATCGGCCAGCAACGAAATCGAGGCGACCAGTTCGGCCGGATTTGCGGGGGGGACGACATCGAGGTACCCCTGGGCCAGATCCTTGAGCGCGTATCCTGCGCGGCCCGCCTGCAGCACCGCCCCCGCCAGCATGGTGTCGAAGTACGGCGTCGAGGTCGTCATGTTCTGCCGTTTGAAGAGCGGCTTCGCGTCGTGCAGAATCGCCCGATCCGGCGCTTGGCGCAGCAGCGCGAGGGCAAAGGTTTCATCGACCTCAACCACATCGAGACCAATCGCCACGAGTCCTTGGCGGACGGGGTCGGCGAACATGTCGTCGGACGGCGGTCCCTCGGCAAACGTGAGGGCAAATGGCCGCTCGCGGACCCAAGCATCGAGCTCCTCAAAGGTCGCCATCGAGCGCACTCGCGGCTCCAGTTTTTCTTCGTTGACGAACGCCGACTTCGCGGGCTCCGCCATCGCCGACCCGATGACGTACGGCCCCAGAACCTGCGCGGCCCGGCGCACATGGCTCTTGAATTCGTACGACTCCATCATCGCCGTGGCCGTCTTCAATTGCTCGTCGTTCAGCACGAACGCGGGGAACGCATAGTCAATCTGGACATCGCGGACGATGGTCGCGAGCTTCTTCGACAGCAGCATCTGGGCTTCGTTGCCGCTGATCTTCTTCTGGTACTTCGGCTCGACCTCGTCGAAGCGGGCAAGCATCTCTTCCACTGTCCCGAACTTGGAGATGAGGTCGGCGGCTCCCTTGTCGCCGATGCCGGGCACGCCGGGGATGTTGTCGCTGGTGTCGCCCTTCAGGGCCTTGAAATCTGGCACATGCTCGGGTCCGAAGCCGTAGCGGGCGATGACGGCGGCGCGGTCGTAGGTCACGGTGTCGGTCACGCCGGTCTTGAGGGTGAGGACGCTGACATGTTCGTCAACCAATTGGAGCGCGTCCAAGTCGCCAGTGACGATGGTGGTGTTGTATCCGTGGTCGGTGGCAGACTTGCTGATCGTGCCGACCACGTCGTCGGCCTCAAACCCCACGACTTCGACCGTCGGGATGCCCAGGGCCTGGATCAGCTCGCGGGCACCGACCAGCTGGACGCGGAGTTCGTCCGCCGTCTCCTTGCGCGTGCCCTTGTAGGCCTCGTAATCGGCATGGCGAAAGGTCTTGCCGGGAGCATCGAGCGCCACAACCATTGCCTCCGGGCGGATCTTTTCCAGGAGGATGAAGAGCATGGAGACGAAGCCATGGAGTGCATTCGTCGGTCGGCCGTCGGTCGTGCTGAGGTAGCGCGTCGCGTAGAACGCCCGGTAGAGAAGGCTGTACCCATCGATGACAACCAGACGCTTCGAATGCATGGTCGTAAGTTACCTTCGCGACGGTGCGTCGATCAGTCTTCCGTTTCTGGTTCTGGTTCTGCGGTGGGTTCTGGCGCTTTGAAACTCATCTGGTCGCGCAACGGCCCGACTTGCTCAACGAGTACTTCCGCAAACGGCCTCTGGGGCTGATCGATCCAAGCCATCATGCTCGACAGCACAAGCTCTTTCAGGTAGGCGTAGCTGAATCCGTCCGTCGCGTCCGCCACCGGCCCGGCCTGGCTTTCGTCGAGCTTGAGGCCGGGGGCGAGCGATTGGGTGAAGAATTGCAGGTATTGCGAACGCTCCTTGGCAGCGGGACATTCGAAGACGTAGCGGCGATCGAACCGGCTCGGACGGTTTACGAGGGCGGGATCGAGACGGGCAGGGTCGTTGGCGGAGGCGATGGTCAGGATGCCGCTGTTTGAAGCGAATCCATCGAGCTCGTTCAGGAAGTGCGAGCGGTTTTTCGGCGTGACCAGCGTGTCCAAATCTTCGAGAATGATCATCGCCGGTGCGCAGGCCCGCGCCCGCTGGAAAATCTCGGATATGTTGCCGGAGTCGCTGCCGTACTCCGAGGAGAAGCCGCGAACGTACAGGGCATTGAGGCCAAAGTGGTTTACCAATGCCTTGATCAGGTGGGTCTTGCCGTTGCCTGGCGGCCCGACAAGGATCATGCCGCGCTTCCAAGGGATCCCGTGCTGCTCGTACAGTTCCTTGGACTCAAGCCAGCGCCCAATGTCCGACTTGATCTGATCCGAGATGCCCGCAGGAAGGACCAAGTTGTCGAAGGTCGAGTTCTGGATGTCTTCGTAAAGAGCGGAACTATGACTCCAGCAGCCATCTTGATAGACCAGTACGGCTTCGTGCAGGTCATTGTCAAAGTTGTCCTTCGCAATCATGAGGCGTGACACCGACTCTTTGTCGGGACCTATTAAAATCTCATGCTGTCGTCGGTGACTGCCCTCCAAAAGATGGATCAGCACTAGTTCGAATCTTAGGCCTTGCCACTGGATTTCCCACCAGCCAACCTGAGGATTCTCACTGATCTCTCCCTGGTACACACTGACCCCAGTGCTGGGCACTAAGTCTTCGCGAGGTCGCATTTCTAATAGGTCTTTGGCGGCCATCCGCGAAAACGAATATTCCGCTCCTAGCGCTTCCACGACCAAAGCCCCTGGATTTAGGCTTACCAACTCAACGAGTAGAAACCGTTGAATCGCATCGGTCGGGAGCATCAGCGCTTTCAGGATAAGTTCGTTCGGGTCCATAGTGTGATGTTACCAAACCTTACAAGTTGTTGCTTGTTTGATGACCGGTATGCCTATAAGTCTTAGAGCATACCGTTCGTTCGCTTCCTCCGAACGACACTCTATCAGGCTTTGCCGGTTTGGTCTTCGCTCGCCTTCTTGCGATACGCTTCGATCAGCAGGAACAGGCTCTTGTCCGTCAGTCCCCGGGCGTAGCCGCTGGCGGGGCCGGTGGCGCGAAAGTCATCGAGCACGCTCATGGTCAGGCCCGAGGCTTCGTCATGGCCTTTGATCTTCTGAGCCAAGGCAAGGTCCAGCAAGCGGGACTCATGATCAGCCCGCACAGACTCGGTGAACAGAGCCGCTCGTCCTCGGTCGAGGATGGCTTCGCTCTGGGCTCTTCGTTCTTCGGCGGTCAGTTCCTCGGTCGATTGCTGGGCTTCGTGGAGCTCCTTGAGGACCGGCGCGGCCATGCCCAGTTCCAAACGCCACGGAAGCGCGGCTTCCACTTCGATTGCAAACTTTCGGATCGTTTCTGGGTCGGCGGGAAGGCGCGCGAGCCCTTCGCCGGGATGGGGCATCTCGATTTCATCGCCCAAAAGGGAACGGTTGAAGATGATCGCTTGGGGTAGCGACTTCGTGTTTCGGATTGCGCTCTGGATTCGCGCGCGAGCGTAGGCAGGCGCGATTCCGACGCAGAGATAGGGCGCGGGGACCTTGTGGAGCAGCTCGGCGGTGGCCTTTCGCGCCTCATCCAGAGTTGTTTCTTTGCGCGAGGCATGGGTGATGCCGTTGATCGCGTGAATGTAGGTGGTGAGCCACCGGACCTTGTTGCCCTCCTGGCGGGCGTAGGTCGTGACGCCATCGCCTTGGGCATCAGATGTCACCATCAGGCCCACTTCGAAAACAACCTCGCGAGGCTTGTCGTCCGTGGCGTATTCCTCGATCTCCGAGGGCACGAAGCCCTTCTGCTCCAAGAGATAGAGAATCTTCTTCAGCGCCCGGCGATCGGCCTTGGTCTCCAAGCCGCGTTCCAGTTCGCCCACCGTATCGGCCAGTTGCTGATCCGGTTCTTTCTTTGCCAGACGCTCGAACTCGGACCACTCGCGGGCTCGAATCCAGGCGCTCCATTCACGTCGCATTGCCTGGAAGGTACCCGCTAGTCGTTCAGCTGACGACCATATCCGTCCATTTTCAGGCCGCCAGTGAGAATGATGATGCCATCAATCACCGACCACACGACCCCCACAAAGCATGGCGAAAGCACCAACTGGAGCACGCCGATGGCGGCATAGCCCAGGTAGATGCGCCCCACTCCCGGAAGCAGAATCTGGAGCACCCCGGCCAGGGCACGGCTCCGGTCGCTGCGAACGCTGGAGTAGAGCCCGGTGCCCGCTTGGCCGTAATTGACGGGCGACATGTCCGTGCCGTAGGGCGAGACCGGGTTCAATCGCGGGCTGGAAACTGGTGGAGCCGGCGCGTACGGATTGGGACGTCCAGGAACGGGACCACCCGGGAAAGGTCCACCTGGACTGGGCGGAGGTGGCGGAGTGCCGTACGGTTCGGCACGCTGGAAAGACGAGCGGAGTTCGGGGACGCGCTCGGCGGGCAGCCAATCAGACATGCCATTCTTCCAGACATAAGTCTCTTGACTTATGACTCCCCCATCGATCAGCTCATCGATCTGCTCACGAGTGAGCGGACCGAGTTGCCCATAGTGTCCAATGTAATACCAGTCGCCCACTTGCCCTGCCTCGTTATAATGGCACTCCGGGCGGTTTCTGTGCATCCTCGGCAAGAAGGGGCATTCTGGCCTATCCTTTGGG
>JBMOJD010000009.1:0-57451 GCA_049317025.1 Fimbriimonas sp.
GGGACCTTGTCGATTTGCAGCCCGAAGAAGTCCTTGATCTGGGTGCTGGCAATGAGGACCGCGATGCCATTGGTGAACCCGATGACCACGGGCCGGGGTATGAACTTCACCGCCGTGCCGAGGCCAGTCAGCCCCATCACGACGAGGATAACCCCGGCCATCATGGTGCACATAAACAGGCCATCGACCCCGTATTTGCCAAGGATGCCCGCCACGACCACCACAAATGCGCCGGTCGGGCCGCCGATCTGGCGCGATGACCCGCCGAGGGCGGAGATTAGAAAGCCAGTGATGATGGCTCCGTAAATTCCCGCCTGGGGCGACATCCCCGACGAAATGGCAAATGCCATGGCGAGAGGAAGCGCGACGAGCCCCACGGTCAAGCCCGCCACCAAGTCGGCGAGGAAAAGTGCCCGGCTGTAATGGCGGAGGCTCTCGACCGACTTGGGCACGAAGCCCTTCATGTTCAGTGACACGATTGTCTAGTTCGACACCGATGGTCGTTTAACCTTCCAAGGGAGGAGGATCTTGTTGTTTCGACTCCGGTCGCCTTGTGGGGACCAACGTGCTGACGCCCGGGGTCTGCATGGTGACGCCGAGCCAAACGGGTGCGCGCTCGACGGTGGTCGGGTTGTGGGTGATCACGATGAACTGCATGCGACTGCTGAAATCAAGCAGGAGGTCGGCAAACCGCTCAACGTTGCGGCCATCGAGGGGGGCATCCACCTCGTCGAGAACGACCAACGGCGACGGTTTGGTATCCAGCAAGGCAAAGAGGAACGCCATGGCGCACAGGGCCCTCTCGCCACCAGAGAGCAACTCCAACCGCTGCTGCTTCTTGCCCGGCAAGGTGACGTCGATGTCGATGCCGCTCTCGAGCACATTGGTGTGGTCGGAAAGCACGAGGCGGCCCACACCGCCATTGAAAAGCCGCTGGTACATCTGGCTGTAGGCGGCCTCGACCTGCGAAAAGGTCGTGAGGAACCGTTCGCGACACAGTTTGTCGAGCTCAAGGATGCTGGCCTCGATCTGGTCGATTCCGCCCCGGATGTCTTGGTGTTGGACGTTGAGTTCATCGAACCGGGCCGTCAGGCGGTCGAACGCTTCGATGGCCCCGAGGTTCACGTCGCCCATCGCCTTCAGGTCTCTTCGCAGTCGGTTGACCACGGTAGTCGCATCGTCGGGCACGAGGTGGACGCCTCGGTTTGCGATGGCCTCCTCTTCTCCCATGCCGTAGTCATCGAGCAAGCGTTGCAGGGCATTGGCCTTTTTGGCATCCGCCCGGGCGCGGTTGAGTTCCGCTTGGTGGGCGACGTCGCCGAGGCTGGCAGCATTGGCGCGGGCGGCCTTGGCTTCGTCCACTTGGGCTAGGCTTTGTTCAAGTTGCTCGCGCTTGGTGCGTTGGAGGTCCTGGAGACGGACTTCGGAAGTTTCGCGCTGCGCTTTGGCTTGGGTCTTCCCCGCTTCTTGCTGTTCGATCTCGGCCCGGGAGCGGGCACGTTCGGGCTCCAGGCTGGCAAGCTTCTTCTCCCGCGAAGACTCCGCCTCCGAGGCCAGCTTGTGCCGGCGGTCGGCCGCTTCGAGCCGCGTTCTCGCCTGCTGGAGGCGGAAGTCCGCTGCCTTGAGGGCTTCTTCTGCCCCTTCGGATTCGGCCGCCCGTTGGGCGAGGTCCTTCATGTGGGCGTCGCGGAGTGACTCGAGTCCGGGAATATCGGTGGGTTCAAGATCGGCCACGTGGACTTGGGTCAGGGAGGAAATCTCTCGCTCCAGCCGGTCGCATTCGCGCTGGGCCGACTTGCGCTCCTCCGTCAGGGTTTGGAGGAAATCGCGAGCGTCCTTGGTTGCTTTCGCTTGCTCGTCCAGATCAGCCCGCATCGCCGCGACCTTCTTGGCGTTCTCTTCGCCCTGGCGTGTTCGTTTCGCGGAACGGGATTCAAATTCCTTGACGGTCTTATCAAGGCTGGCGATTTGGTCCTCGAGTTCGAGCAGGTCGGCTTTGCGTTGGACCAAGCCGTAACCTTGCTTCGACTGGCGGCCACCAGTGACGCCGCCCCCGCTATGAATCACTTCCCCATCAAGGGTGACCAAGCGGTTCCATCCGGGAGTTTTTGCCATGCGCAGGGCATCTTCGAGGGTCTCGACGATGATCACGCGGCCGAGAAGGCTCTCGATGACGGGCAAGAAGGCTCGTTCGGTCCTGACAAGGGCGCTGGCCCGGCCGACGACTCCACGCTCGGCCAGCCGCTGCTGCATATCTCGGCTGACCTCGGAGGGCCGCATGAACGGGATTGGCTGGAAGGTCGCCCGGCCGGCTCGGTTGTCTTTCAACCATTGGATCGCCACTTTGGCATCGGACTCATGCTCGACGATGAGGTCGTTGACGGCACCACCGAGAGCGGTTTCGATGGCAAGGGCGAGGTCTTTGTCGGTCTCGACCGCCTCACCAACGGGCGTGTAGCGGCCCTTCAGGATGTTTCGGTCAGCCGCCTCCATGACCGACCTTGAGCCTTGGTTGAGGCCCTCATGCGACTCGATGGTGAGCTCGATTCCGCGGCGGCGGCCTTCGAGGGAGGCACGCTCGCCCAGGCTGGCGCGGACAGACTTGGCGTCGCGCTCCTCTTCTTGCCGGAGGGCGAGGCTGGCGACTTCGATCTGCTTGATCTCTTCGATCAGCTTCTTGTCAGCGTTGGCGGCCGATTCGAACTGGGTGGTGGCTTCGGCAAGCGCCTCGTCGAGATCGGGCAGGTCTCGTTTGGCCCCATCTAGTTCGCGCTGGGCGAGGCGGACCCGTTCGGCCCGGTGCTTGGCTTCGGCTTTTTGCTTGAGCCGTTCTTCTTCGATTTTGCGCGCCTCAGCCAGTTCTCGTTCGGCATTGGCGAGAGCTGCACGGATGGCTCGCGCCCCTTGGGAGGCACCATCAAGGTCCTCGCGAAGTTTGTCGAGGGCGAGGAGCTCGCGCGAAACATCCTCGCGGGCGAGAAGCCGTTCGCGCTCGGCCTCGGCCAGACGAGCGGTTCCTGATTCGGCATCATCACGCAGGGACTTTTCGAGTTCGTCGAGGCTGGCGAGCCTTTGTTGGGCCAAACGGAGGGCGGCATCACAGCGCTCCCAGTTTGTAATGCTGCTCTGCCGGAGGGCGCGGACGGCATCCATCTCACGCTCAAGCTCAGAGATCCTCTCGCCCGCTCGCTTCACGTCCTCGTCGAGGTCATCCGCCCGTTTGAGTTCAGAAGCGACCAACTTGGAGGTCTCGGCGAGTCGGGTTTCGAGAGCCGCCGAGAGTTCGGCCGCGCTGGCCACCTCTTCGATGAGCATCCCGAGCTCGACTTCTTGGAGGGAGTGGAGGATGGAGCGGTACCGGGTGGCGTCTTCGGCCTCCGCACGCAGCGGTTCGCGCTGGACTTCAAGCTCGCGGAGAATGTCTTCGACGCGAGTGAGGTGGCCGATGGCTTGGCCGAGGCGGCGCTGGCTCTCCTGTTTACGTGCACGATAGCGCTGGATCCCCGCCGCCTCATCCACCCAGGCTCGCCGATCTTCGGCGGAGGCGGCAAGAGCTTGGTCGATCTCCTTTTGACCTACGATCGCGTAACCGCTGCGACCGAGGCCAGAGTCGGCAAGAAGCTCATGAACGTCGCGCAAGCGACAGCTTTGGCGGTTAATCGAGTATTCGCTTTCGCCCGACCGTGTGAGTCGCCGGGTCACGGATACTTCGGGGGTTTCGACCGGGAGCTGGCCATCTTCATTGTCGAAGAGAAGCGAAACTTCGGCAAAGCCCACTCCTTTGCGGCCAGGGCTCCCCCCGAAGATGACATCCTGGCTGTGGGCGGCGCGCAGTTGGCGAGAGTTCCCTTCACCAAGGCCCCAAAGGATGGCATCCACCAAGTTGGATTTGCCGCAACCGTTCGGTCCGACGACAGCCACGAGGCCACCGGGGAGTTCGAATTCGGTCTTGTCGGCAAAGGTCTTGAAGCCGAAGATGCGGACACGCTTTAGTCGCATGGGGTCGGAAACGAGAGTCTGACCTTACCGACGCAACACCCTTGGCAGTTGCACTCGAATGTTTTCCACATTTCTGGCGGTACCCTTAGATTCGGAAAGCGCAATACGCCGATGAACGAGATACCTCTTTCGCTTCCCGAGCTCCTGGTGACCATTCTGGTGGTCTCCATTGCGATTGTTTGGATCGTGGTGGCATTCTTTCGCCACTTCCGCAAGTGGGGCACCAACGACAAAGCCACTCGGGAATCGGCCCCGATCCCCGATAAGAAGGGATACGTTGCTGAACATCCACCGGAGGCCTAGCGTTTAGGCGCGGAGGCAGGAGAAATCCTTTTGGCGGCGAAAATCCAGTCGTAAGGGGCACTGCCGACGTTGGAAGTGCCGTTGCTCCTGAACTGGAAATCGTCTATGAATACCAAAAAGCTAACTTTTGTCTTGGCTGCCCTCGTGGCCATCTCTGTTCTTCCTGGCTTCGCGAGCCCCCAGGGTAAGCCGAAGACGCCAAAGACCCCCAAGGCCCCGGCGTACAAGGCCGTTCAGGCCATCCTGACCAAGAACTGCGTGAAGTGCCATGCCGGTGCTCAGCCAGCCGAAGGCCTGGTTCTGACGGACTACGATAGCGTGATGAAGGGTGGCCATGACGGTCCCGTCGTGAAGGCTGGCGACGTCAAGGCAAGTTTGCTCGCCCGCGTCCTTCGGTCGACCACCAAGTTGATGCCTCCCGGACAGCCTTTGGTCGAAGCCGACATCAAGACGATTGAAGCTTGGATCACTGCTGGCGCGAAGAAGTAACGGAAACGAAAAAGCCCCCTCGCCAAAGTTGGCGAGGGGGCTTTTTTGCGTCTTCGTCAGACTCGCGGCTCGGCGACCAGGCCGGGGATTCCCGACAGGTCGAACGGCAAGTTGTAGCACCGCTTGATTTCGGTGTCGCCCGCGCCGTAGCCCTTCTTGGCTTCGCCGGGGAGCACCGCATTTGCCTTGAACGACTTAGCGTGGCCATCTGCGAAGTTCACGATGATGGTCTCGCTGTGGCGAGCTACACCGGGGAAGTTGTAGCTGCTGAACACACCGGGCGGAACTCGGAAGTTCTGAACGTCCGTATTGCCCGCATAGCCGTACTTGTCGACGTCCAGGTTCACCGTGCCGCCTCGCTGATACTTGGCGCTGAAGAACATGGTCGTGTCGACCGGGGTATCGAGCTGACCCTCGTTGATGACACCATCATCGCCGAAAAGCGTCGGCGGAACGGCAGGATCTTCGAAGAGAGCAAAGTTCGGACCGAAGCCTGCGAACTTGATCGTTCCGGCCGGGGTCATGCCGATGGCAGCCAGGATATCGACCCACTTGATCGCTTCGGGCTCAGCCGTGTCGCGGAAGATGTCGATGTTCTTGGTGTAAGGAATGATCGCGTCGTAGACCGTGAAGACCTGGGCACCCGGGCGCACGATGCCAGAACCGGTGTTCAGGCTGTAGGCGCTCATGGCAAAGGAGCCGTCGTAGTCGGCGTTGTACATCAGGACGGCGGTCGCGTTTTGCTTCAGGTTGCTGAGCGACGAGGTCTTCTTGGCGGCTGCCTTCGCTTGGGCAAAGACTGGGAACAGGATGGCGGCAAGGATCGCGATGATGGCAATCACCACGAGAAGTTCGATGAGAGTAAAGGCTTTGTTCTTGTTCATTTGGTTTACCGTCGTTGGTAATTTTGCGACTTTGGGTCCCCTATCTCAGGACCAACATTTAGGCCGCTCATTGAGAACGAATGATAGCCGATTTAGCGACCGGCACTCACGAAGCTTTCTTCATCAGTTGGACCATGAGGTCATAGGCGAGGGGGTCAAGCAGCACATCGCGGATGATGAACCGAATCCGGGTCTGGTCATCGGGCGCTTCTTTGAGCGTGGGGTCGATCTCTTTGTAGTCAATTGAGTTGGCCAAAACCTTCTTCTGACCCGCGTTGAACTTCTTTTCGACTACTTGGTAAACAAGATCCACATTCTCGTTGGCGGCGACGTTCCGACGGATGGAAAATGCACGAAGAACGGCGATGATCTCGTTAAGTGCGGCCCGGTCAGGGTAACTGCCCTTCTCTAGCGCGGCGACCACCACAGCACGTGCTTTTTCTTCCCGTTTGATCAGTTCCTCGGCTTCGGATTTTTCGATCTTTTTGACGTTTTCCTGTGCTTTTTCGATGGCGCCGAGGACGTCATTGTACTGGGATTTGCTCAGCGCGAGGGGGAGGATATGGCGCAGCAGGTCCATGCGCCGGATATCTTTCAGGATCGCTTCGCTGCGCTCACTCAGCGTCTTGGGCTTCTGGTCACCGGTTGCCTGGGCACCGGCAAGGGCGCAGCAAAGAATTAGGACGATTGTGGTTCCGATGGTGCGAAGTTTCATTCCGGTGATCCTGTGCGGTCTGGTTTCCCAGACGTGTCAATAGACTTTGAAGTTACCGCCTTTTCTGCCCGGACCGACTCCTGGGCAAGGCTGACAAGGTGGGCGGTGCCCTCGGTTTGGCAATGGACGAAGCCAAAGCCAATGATGGTGACAGCCAGCCACGCCCAGGGAAGCATGCCAGTTGGGGTCAATCCGCCCGCACTTTGAACCGCGATGAGGCCCGCGAACAGGCCGATCACACCACCTAACAAGTAGGCGACTCCCCCCAGGAGCTTCTTCGAGTTCGGAAGTGCAGCGAGACGGAGGCGTAGGGCTTCCGAATGGCGCGACCGCCAGACGCCATAGCCGATCCAGAAGACAAACGACAACATGCCTTGCGTCCAGATCATGCCAACGAGGATACTCGCGATTCAAATGGTTTTCGTCTTTGGCGCTATCTGCATTGATCGACTTCGTCGCATTCCCCACTTTCCTCAGCCCGGCGGGTACGTGGAGATCGAATCGGAGGACGTCATGTTGGGCGGCGAGGCGGCCAACACTGCTATTGCGCTGACCTCTTGGGGTACCGAGGTGACTTTGGCGGGCAACGGACTTGGAACCGACGCGGACGGTGATCTCTTGAGGTCTATGGTGGAGGCTCGTTCTCTCCCGTTAGGGTTACTCCGGGCAGGAGACCAGGCTGCGCCCGTATGCGAAATCTATGTGACCACGGATGGGGATAGAACCATGTTTGGCCGGGGATTCAGCCACCTTTCCGAACCGATTCCGGTCGAACAACTTCCCTATCGAAAAGGCGACTGGTTCACAGCCGAGCCGAACCTCGCAGGATACGCTCGGGCAGTCGCGGCCGAAGCCGCCCATCGAGGGATGAAGCCGTACCTCATGGACTTCATTCGCGATGATGAGCCGATTTCGCCAGGATCAGTATGGCAATCCAGCACAGATTGGGCAGGTCATCGGGGCAATACTCAGAAGAACGTTCAGTGGGTTCGCGAGTGGGCAGACCGATGGGGTTGCACGACGATTTTGAGCGATGGCCCGAACGGCTTTGTCGCGGGGGGGCCGACCTTGCCGACGCGTCACTATCCACCCTTCCCGGCGCCTTCGGTGGTCGACACCACCGGGGCGGGCGACATGTTTCGCGCTGGCGTCCTCTTTGGCTTGCAACAAGGGTGGGATCTGGCCCGGTCCCTCCAGTTTGGCTCGGCGGCTGGATGCCTGAAGTGCGGGTACTTCGGGGCGAACCAGCACGTGCCGTCGGTAGGTGAGATCGAGGCCCACATTGCCGCCCACCCCGACGTCAGCCGCGCGTACTTCGGTTCCTAGGTGTGATATTCGGCGTTAATCCGCACGTACCCGTAGCCAAAGTCACACGTGTAGATCGTGGCGGAGTCTTTGGGTTCGTCGGGGCCGAGTTCCAAAATCAGACGGACATGGTCGGACTTCAGGGCGGCAGAAACACGGGCAGGCTCGAAGACGGCAGGCCCGCCCGCTTCGAAGAGAACGAACGAATCTGATCCCACCCGGACCGTCAGTTTGGCGAAGGACGGATCAAACTCGACACCGGCGCGACCAGCGGCGGCCATGATTCGGCCCCAGTTTGGGTCGCAGCCGAACATAGCTGTTTTCACGAGGGGCGATTCGGCAATGGTCTTGGCGATCCGCTTTGGATCGGCGGAGCCGGTCACCGTAACTTCGATGAGCTTGGTGGCCCCTTCGCCATCGCGAGCAATCTGCTTGGCGAGCGAGGTGCTCACTGCGTCGAGGGCTTGCTGGAACGCACCGGGTGTCACGGCGCCAGCCGCCCCATTGGCAAGCAGGAGGACCATGTCATTGGTCGAGGTGTCGCCATCCACGGTCAGGCAGTTGAAGCTTGTGGCAACCGCATCGGAGAGAGCAGATTGGGCTTCGTGGGATTCGATGGCGGCGTCACTCACGATGAAGCCAAGCATGGTCGCCATGTTGGGAGCGATCATGCCGCTTCCCTTCGCGACACCGAGGACAATCGGTCCCTTGGAGGCAGGCACCGTTTCACCTGGACCATAGACTCGGGCCGGGTCGTCCAGCGAGGCCCACGCCCACTTCTCGACGAGGTCGGTGGTGAGGATCGCTTCCATGAACGGGCGGAAATCTTCGCCAAGGACCGTGCCAGCTTCGTGAATGCCCTTCTCGACCTTAGCCATATCAAGCAACTGGCCAATGACACCGGTTGAGGCAACCCCGATTTCGCTCGCGGGAAGTCCAACTGCTTGGCTGGCGAGGTCGGCCATGCGTCGTGCGTCTCGCTCGCCCTGTTCACCGGTGCAGCAGTTGGCGTTACCGCTGTTCACGACGACCGCACGAAGGTTGTTGGCGTTTGCGCGCGTGACATCCACACAGGCGGCATGGACCACGTTCTTGGTGAACACGCCCGCCGAAACGGTGGGATGATCAGAGACGATCAACCCGATGTCATTGCGCTTGTTTTTCAGAGCGCAGCGCACGCCAGCAAATCGAAATCCACGAGGAATCATGGCCACACTCCGTGGATGGGGAGCCCGGTCGCTTGGTCCCATCCCATCATCAAATTCATGTTTTGGATCGCCTGGCCCGCAGCCCCTTTGACAAGGTTGTCGATTACGCTGAAGACCACCGCCATCTGTGTCCGAGAATCGACCGTGACGAAGAGGTCACAGCGGTTTGAGCCGACCACTTGCTTGGTCGAAGGGATCGACTCGACCCGTCGGACGAAAGGTTGCTGAGCATAGCTTTGGTCGTACAGCGCGTGCAACTCGTCTTGTTCGGTCGCCCGAGCCAGAGGAATATGCAGGGTGGCCTGAAGTCCACGGGGCATCGGCACAAGGTGCGGCGTGAAGCGGATGGGCAACCCCGCCATCTGCTCAATCTCGGGCACGTGGCGATGGGTGACCGGTGCATAGGCTTTGAACCCGCCATGCACTTCGGAGAAGAGGTAATCAACTTCCTTACGGGCACGCCCCGCGCCGGAAACGCCGGATTTGGCATCGATCACGGGTGTCCCGCCGAGGAGGCCAGCACGAACGATCGGCAGTAGCGCGAGCAAGGTTGCAGTTGGGTAGCAGCCGGGGTTGGCCACCAGGTCTGTGGCGCGGAGTTCATCGGCAGAAACCCACTCGGAGAGGCCATACACCGGGTTATGGTTGCCAGATCCCGTATGAGGTCGGCCATAGGTCCGCTCAAAGGCTTCAGGGTCGCGCAGGCGGAAATCGGCGGAGAGATCTACCACTCTCATGCGATCCGCAATCCGGGGCGCATGCTGCAAGGCGAAGCCGCTCTCTTGGCAGAGGAACGCGACGTCAGCCTCCATCCCTTCCGGATCGGGAGCCTGGAGCACGAGGTCGGAAGCGAGCCAGGGGCATTCTTGGCCCAGCGTCCGGCCTGCCGCGCGCTCGCTGGTCGCGATCACAACTTCGGCGAGCGGGTGATTCGCGAGTAGACGCACGACTTCGGCCCCGGCATAGCCAGTTGCACCAATGACGGCGACGCGAATTTTTGCAGGTTCCATGGCTTCGAAGGGGGTAGGATACCGCGCCCGGAAACACTTCTCGGGCCAAGGCCGCGAGCGGTAATATAAATCCATGAAGATTGCGATTGTTTCTGCTCTCGTCCTTGTTTCCTGCGCCGCCATGGCCCAGACCTGCTGCCAGGCTAAGAAAGTTTCGGCAGACGATGCGTTCTTGACCGAAGCCAACAAGATGATGCTGGCTTCCGAAGGCAAGAAGGCTTGCTGCAAGACCACGGCCAAGGTCGCCGTCGCGAAGGCGGAAAAGGGATGCTGCAACGAGAAGGGCGAGCTCGCCAAGTTCAAGGTTTTCGTTTCGGGCAAGGGCTATGCGTTCTTCGGTTGCCCCGATTCGGCCGCTCAGGGTCGAAAGGCTGCGATTGCCAAGGGCGCCAAGACTGGCCCCGTGCAGGCCGTCTCCGGTCGCGTCGCTCTCTAAACAATCCGATTGAAGCCTGCGAGTGATCCTCGCAGGCTTCAGCCACAATTGGGGATATGAACGAAGAACGGCGATACGAAGAGCAGCAACGGCTGCGCACGGCCCCCGAAGAGATGTCGCCCGCCGCCCAGTGGCTCTGGTCCGAAGTCCGCGACCGCAAGCTGGGATTCCGCTTTCAACGCCAACTCTTGATTGGCCACCTGCTCGTGGATTTCTATTGCCCCGAGGCCTCGCTCGCGATCGAGTTGGTCGACGAGGGCAGCGAACGCCAGGCGAGTCGCGAATCTCGCAAAGATGAATCGCTGGCGGATCGAGGGGTCGCGATGATGCGCGTGCCCGCCGAGGCGTTGCTGGACGAGACCACGCGTCCGGAGTGGATTCACAAGATTCACGAAGCTTGCTGGGATCGAAGTCATCGGGGCTGATGGCTTCGCGAACGGGTAACGTTCGCCCATGACTCCGGTTCTCGCGTTGATCGCCCTCTCGTCTTCTCAAGTTTCGCCCCAGCAGCCAGCCGACGGCGAAAATTTTCGTGGCAAGATCACGAAAAAAGTCTCGATTTCCTACTTGCTCTCGCTTCCCGAGGATTACGCCGCGACCAACCGGCGCTACCCTATCGTCGTCTTCTTGCACGGTAGCGGCGAGCGCGGGTCCGATCTCAACGTCGTGCGTGTGCACGGGCCGTTCAAGGAACTGAACAAGGGCCGCAAATTCCCCTTCATCGCGGTCGCCCCACAATGCCCCGAGGGTCAGTCGTGGGACATCGACACTTTGAGTGCGATGCTGAACAACCTGGAGCGGAAGTACCGAGTGGACCGAAACCGGGAGTATCTGACCGGCCTCAGTATGGGCGGGTACGGAACCTGGGCTTGGTCGATGGCGGAGCCTAAGCGGTTTGCCGCAATTGCGCCAATCTGCGGTGGGGGGGACACATCCAAGGCGGATCTTATCAAGCACATCCCGATCTGGAACACCCACGGGGATGCGGACCGATCGGTACCGATCCAGCGAAGCATCGAGATGATCAATGCCCTGAAGGCGGCGGGGGCCGCGGACGTACGGTTTGACATCATCCCCGGGGGACAGCACGACGTTTGGACTCAGGTGTATTCGGGCACCGAGATTTACGATTGGCTTCTTTCGCATAAGCGAAGGAAGTAGGCGCGATGGATGAATTCCAAGCCGATCTCTTTGCTCCGGAGGAGAGGAAGTCCGCTCCGGCGGACTCTCTCGTGGGGATGCCTTTGGCGGCGAGGATGCGACCGCGAACCTTCGACGAGTACATGGGCCAAGCCCACTTGGTGGGTGCGAACGCCGCGTTTCGGCGGGCGGCGGAGGCAGACAAGTTGGGTTCGGTTTTGCTCTGGGGTCCGCCGGGAGTGGGCAAGACCACTCTGGCCGAGATTGTCGCAACGACCACACGCTCGCACTTCGAGCGCCTGAGTGCGGTGAGCGCGGGAGTGCAGGAGATTCGACGTGTTGTTGATGAAGCCAAGCGCCGTCGTCAGAGCCAGCGCCGGACGACTCTGTTCATTGACGAGATTCACCGCTTCAACAAGAGCCAGCAGGACGCGGTTCTGCCCGTTGTGGAAAACGGCACGGTCACCCTGATCGGGGCGACGACGGAAAACCCTTCGTTCGAGGTCAACGCGGCTCTGCTTTCGCGTTGCCGCGTGTTCGTGCTGCATCCGCTGTCGGATGAGGATATCCGCTCGGTATTGGATCAAGCTCTGGCCGACCCAGTTCGCGGACTGGCGAGCGAGGAGGTTTCGATCGCCGAGGATGCGATGGAGGCGCTCGTGATCCTGGCCAATGGCGATGCAAGGAGCGCATTGAACATGCTGGAGCTGAGTGCTTCGGTGGCGGCAACCCGAGGGCCGGGCACTATTGACCTAGAGACCCTGAAGAGCACGGTCCAACGGCGCACATTGCTCTTCGACAAAGGTGGCGAGCAACACTACGACCTGATATCGGCCCTGCACAAGACCGTGCGCGGGTCGGATGTCGATGCTTCGCTCTACTGGCTCGCCCGGCTTCTGGAGAGCGGAGAGGACCCGATGTTTGTGGCTCGCCGCGTGGTGAGAATGGCGAGTGAGGACATTGGCCTGGCCGATCCCCAGGCCCTTTCGCTCGCGATGGCGGCGCAGCAGGCGCTTCACTTCATCGGCATGCCCGAGGGGTGCCTCGCCCTTGCTCAGGCAGTCGCGTATCTGGCGGCAGCCCCCAAGAGCAATGCAATCTATGTCGGTTACAAGGCGGCCGTCACCGATGTGCAAGAGTCGCGAAACGACCCGGTTCCTCTGCACCTTCGCAATGCGCCGACAAAAATGATGAAAGAGTTAGGCTACGGCGAAGGCTATAAGTATGCTCACGACTTCGACAGGGGTATTGTAGGCCAGCAGAACCTACCGGAAAGGCTCTTGGATCGTCGCTATTTCATCCCGACTGACCGCGGTTTTGAGGCCAAGTTGAACGAACGTATCAACATGATTCGTCAAATGAATCAGGCCAAGCCGACTGAATGAAGCAGCACGACGAACTCATACGAGCCGTCCACCTGGCAACCCGAAAGCTGGCCAGTAATGGAACGTACGACCTTCTGATGAAGGACGTACTTGTGCTGTGTGTGGAGGCTGTCGGCGCGTCCGGCGGAACGATTTATCTGCACGACCCGACCACCCGACGACTGAAGTTTCAGCACGTGCTTCCGGAAGAAATTCTCGACAAGCTTCCGGCCAAGGACATAGCCGATGACTACGGGATGGCGGGCGAGGCTTTCCAAACTCGCTCCACGATTATCCGCACCTTTCCCCCGCGTGCGGAATCTGAACGCAACACCTTTGAGAAAGCCACCGGGGTGACGGTGAACACCATGCTCTGCACGCCCTTGATGATGGAGCAGGAAGAGCCGATCGGAGTGGTTGCCCTGATCAACAAGCTGGATGGACAGTTCGACTCGCTCGACAGCGACGTCTTGGACACAATCAGCGCCGTTTCGACAATGGCCTTTATGAACGCCCGACTCACCGAAGAGTCCACCCGGGCGTCGACCCTACTTGGTATGGGCAAGGTTAGCCATGACATCGGCAACCTTGCGGCCAGCCTCTATGCGACCCTGAGCTTTGGCGACATGATGATGCAGGGCCTGAAGGAGCACATGCGGAAGGCGAAGCCAGACGCCACCGTCTCCATGTTTGTTGAGGGTCTCGATCCGCTCGTGAACGACCTCAAGCACTCAGTGGATCGCATTGTTGGCTATGCACGGCTTATCTCGGACCTCTCGGCGGGCCGCGAGCTTCGGCCAGAGTTGCGCTTGGGCACGATGTCGGAGACGATCCAGACCAGCGCGATGTATCTCGAAGCAGATGCGCGGGCAAACCACGTCTCGCTCCGCTACGACATCGACGAGGAAGCGCCCGCGACCCAGCATGATTCGCTCTATATCTTTCGGATCGTCCAGAACTTGGTGGGCAACGCGATCAAGGCAGTTCGAGAGATCGTGCCCTCGGATGTACGGCCCCAACACCCGGAAGAATCGCTTGTGTATGGCGATGTTCTCGTGCGCTATGCGTTCATCAACGAAACTCACCTGATCGAGGTGACCGACTCTGGCCCCGGTATGACCCGCGAAACGGCTGAACGAATTCTCAGTGGCAACGCACGAAGTCAGTGGGGTCAGAGCGGTGGTTCGGGCTGGGGAACCAAGATTGTCCTCGAACTGACAGCAACTCACGAAGGCAAAGTCAGTATCGAGAGCGAAATCGGCATCGGGACCACCTTCCGCGTCGCGCTCCCGCATAGGCCTTGAACCGGGCTCTTGGAACGGATGTCATAATAAGGAGTTCGTCAAGCGCGCACCGAGCCCCGCTTGCCGCCCCGCAATACCATGGGCTCAGAAACGAAGCGCAAAACGAAGAAGATGGGGCCGCCGCGCTGGCGTCGCATCTTGAACTGGACGACTTACATCGTGTTCCTGGTTCTTGCGCTTGCAGCGGGGACCATCTCGGGCTGGATCGCGAAGAGCTCGGTGGCATCGGCTTTGGTCCGGCAGGGGCTGCTGAATACGCCACCAACCCAAGTTTTTCGTAAGGATTCTATCAATCTCCTGATTCTTGGCTGTGACGAAGACCGCTACTATGGCGGTGATCGTGGCGGTGATATGAAGCCAGGTCAGATTCTGCGGAAGTATGCCCGTGCCGACATGATTCTCGTGGCGCGGCTAGACTTTAAGGATAACGTCATCACCGGCCTTTCGATCCCTCGGGATACCTTGGTGGATATTGAGGGCTATAAGCCCATGAAGATCACTTCATTCCATGGTATCGGGAAGAAAGCCACGGGTGAGGCCCTGACGGTCCGAGCGGTGCAAACGATTATCCCCGTGCGCATTGACCGTGTCCTTACCCTGGACTACGATGCGTTCCAGAACATGGTGAACATCGTTGGTGGTGTGACCGTGGATGTCAAGCGGCCGATGAAATATGAGGATATTCGTGGTGGGTTGAAAATTGACCTAGACCCTGGAGTCCAGCAACTGGATGGCTATACCGCCATGGGCTATGTCCGGTACCGCAAGGGCGATAGCGACTTTGAGCGCCAGAAGCGGCAAAAAGACTTCATGCTGCGCTTCAAGGATGCTGCAATTCGAAATCCATCGTCAATCACTTCCTTGCTGGAAGAGGCGCGTGCGTTCATTGGCAACACACTGACGCCGGAAGAGATCGCGTCGCTGGCGTTTTTCGGTCGAAAAGTACCGAATGAAGAGGTACGTCTGGGCCAGATTCCGGTGGTGAAAGGTCGAGGGACAAACCTGGAAGTCGACCAAGACGAGCTACCAAGAACACTGAAGGATTTCCGCCTCACAAAGGAAAGGAATCTGATGCCATGAGCGAAAACACCGCGTACGATCCCAACGCCCCTGAAGATGCCCCGAAGTCGGGGGGCCAATACCTTTCGCGAAAGGACTTACGAGTCATCATTCCCGGAATCGTGCTGTTTCTGTTCTTGCTCTATCCCTTTTATCTCTGGGGAAAGGCCAATAGCGAGCGGTCTCAGTGCATTCGCAACATCAAGTCGATGTACCAGGCTATGGAGCAGTACGCCCTGGATAAGGATGATCGCTTCCCGGTCGCTTACTATTCGCTAGACGGCGTCAAGGCCGACCCCGGTGAGACCGGACATCCACGGACTTGGGCGAGCGATATTGCTGTCTATATGAATCCCCGCGCGTCCTTCCGCTGTCCGTCGGCCAGCGCGGATGAGGTGGTACTGGTGGATGGCACGTCGGGCTGGAACAAGGGCAAGCCAATCGAGCTCTCGTACGGAATGTATGCCCCCTACAGTGGCGTTTTGCGTTCGATTGTGGAGAATCCTAACTCGGTGGTCATCATTGCCGAGACTTCGAATGGAGGTGCAGGCAGCACCTACAATCCCAAACCGATTGACCCTTCGGATGGATTCGTAATCGGCTGGGACAACAGCAACATCCAGCCCGATCTCAACACGAAGTTCGTGACTCGTCTGGCTTTCAAGGGGACGGACAAAGGCGTTTTCGATCCTAAAGGCGAAGGTCGCCACGACATCGGAGTTCATTCCGTCGTCGCCACCGGGGCGAAGATGAACCTGAAGCCTGACAATGCAACCGTGAACTTGGACCGCGACCAGAAAATGCCTACCGGCACCTGGGCTCTGCCGTTGGTTCGCCGCCGTTAGAGACGGGCGACGAGGACTCGGACAATCCCGGAGAGATCGGGGATGGCTTCCAGGACTTCCCAGCCCTCCGCTTTAAGGAGACAGGTCACCGCTCGCTGCTGGCCGAAGCCAATTTCCAGGGCAAGCACGCCCGCTGGAGCGAGCAAACTCTTTGCCTGTTCAGCCAAGCGACGATAGGTTCCCAAGCCGTCTCGTCCAGCAAAGAGCGCGCTCGGTGGCTCAAACTCGGACACTTCCGGCATCAATGCCGTGCCGGTGGCAATGTATGGCGGGTTGCAGACGATGAGATCAAATTGCTCCCCGGCGACGGCTCCACCGAGGTCAGATTCGAGCCAAGTGACCTCCGCTCCCAGTGCTTCGCCATTTCGGCGCGCAACGGCGAGCGCACGGGGCGAAAGGTCGACACCGGTCACTTGCCAACGCGGGCGCTCGAGCTTCAGAGTGATCGCGATGCATCCCGATCCAGTGCCAATATCAAGAACTCGCGAAGAGTCCGACCCATCGCGGTTCAATGCCCATTCGACGAGAGTCTCGGTATCTTGTCGAGGAATCAGAACGTCGGAGGTCACGCTGAAGCGACGTCCCCAGAACTCTCGGTAGCCGAGAATGTAGGCGAGCGGCTCGCGAGCACAGCGTCGAATCAGCATGGACTCGGCGGCCAGATCGGGGAACTCAGCCTCAGGGTGGGCGGCAACCCAGGAGCGATCTGTTCGCGTCACGTGCGCGACCATGACCTGAGCCTCTAAGCGCGCCGACTCGATACCAACCGAGTCGAGGGCTTGAGTTGCTCGATTCAGCCACTCGCCAACGTTCACTTTACGATCCTCCGATTTGCCATCATGTCTTTCAACTCAAGGCAACAAACCGGAGGAGAGCAAAGTTCCCGTTTGGTTCTTAGTCGCCAATTTCGCCAAACGTTCGGTCGCCTGTGCGGTCTACGGTGTAGTAGGCCAAGAGTAGGAACATCTCGTCGGTCGTTTCTTCACCCCAAGTGATGGGGCGCGGGGGATTGTTCGGCTGGTTGGGGTTATCGGTCGAGTTGTCGTAGGTACCCGAGACGTGAATCTTGGACCCTTTCGCAACCTTTAGGGGCTGCTTGAGTCGATAGACCATTTGCCAGTTGAAATCCCAGTCCTTGACCCAGACCAACGGGATCCGCTTGCCATCCGGGGTCTCTACTTCGGCTCTCATCTCTCGCCCAAGCAAGTGCATGTGCGGCGTGAGGCCGTACAGGGTGACGCCGGAGGGAATCCCCTGAGTCAGGCGGACGGGGTGTTGCTTCGCCCCGGCGGGAATTCGGAAGAACGGATTGGCAAGCCAAGCGATGTGCATCGGCTTTTCGATAGGCTCAGTCGCGATGTAGAGACCCATCTGGGTCTTGTCGGTCTCCGGCTTGCCCGACTTGTGATAGTGGACCTGCATCACGATGGTCTCGCCGGGGTTCAGTCGGAATGCGGTCCCGGGGGCCGTCTTGGTGGCCTGCATGCCCGGGGCCCAACCGCCGAGCGCACCCTTGGGCAGGAACCCGGGGCCGCCGAAAGTGACGTAGCCGAGTTGGCCGTCGTTGGTTTCGCTTTCAAGCTGTTGGGCGCGACCAGAGCCGTCGATGTAAGCGATGACGTGGTGCACGACCTTACGATTGCCCGGCTTCACGTCCATGGCCTTCACCCAAACTGGCTCCTTGAAGTCTGTTTTCAGGACGAAGTTGCGGTAAACGTCCCGGCCCTCGGCTTCAAGCTTAAACTCCCGATCGGGGGTCAGGATCAAGTCTGGCTTGCCTAGGCCCCATTCGCCACTGAAAGTAGGAGGCTTCGGTTCGACGCGCGCATCACCCCGCGGGGCACCAGCTTTGCTCCAAGCCTGGAGGGTCGCGATCTGCTCGTCGGTAAGGCGGTTTTCGTGTTGAAACTCGCCAAATCCGGGTTCCGCCTTCCAGACGGGCATTCGACGGGATTGAGTCACGCTGGCGATCATCGGGGCCCACTTCTTGGCGTTGTCGTAGCCCAAGAGCGAGAATGGTGCGACCTCTTTGGGTCGGTGGCACTCGACGCAGTGGTTGTTCAGAATCTCGGCCACGCCTTCGGCGTAGGTTGACTTCACCACCTTGGTGGCCTTCTTGGGTTCCTCGGTTTTGGTGGCGCCCACGGCGAGCACCAGAGCCACAAGCGGCAGGGCGGAGAAGTAAACGGCCTTCATGCCTTCATTGTACGTGCTTAGCCGGGCGAAATCAGGCAATTAGGCCCGGCTAAATTTCCTAAAGGAGACGACCAATGGCGCTGAGGATCGCCCGGAACGAAGCGGTGGTTGCGTTGGTATCGATTCCCGCCCCCCAACCCGACCTGTCATCCAGTCGAACATTGGCGTAGGCCACGGCTTGGGCATCCGACCCCAAACCCAGAGAATGCTCCGAGAACGTCACGACTTCGCAGGGGAAGACCGCGGCGAGAGCGGCCACAAAGGCATCGATGGGGCCGTTGCCCTTCCCTTCCACCGTTTGAATCTCACCGGAAACGTCGATTTGGGCGATGAAACTCACCTCATCGCCTTGCTCGGTTTGAGCGCTGAGGAGTTGGATCGGGCCACCTTCGAGGTAGCTCGCGGTGAAGGCCCGAACGATCTCTTCAGCCGAGACTTCTTTCCCGGTGGCGTCAGCGAGTCGCTGGATGACTCCACTGAACTCCTGCTGGAACCCCTTGGGCAGGTCATAGCCCGCTTCGGCTTTCAGGACGTAGGCGGTGCCACCCTTTCCGCTTTGGCTATTGACCCGGATGATCGTCGTATAGTCGCGCCCGATGTCGTGGGGATCGACGGGGATGTAAGGCACATCCCAGATTCGCATGGGATCGTCGGCGTACTCCTTCATGCCTTTGCTAATGGCGTCTTGATGCGATCCGGAAAAGGCAGTGAAAACCAACTCGCCCGCGTATGGGTGGCGCGGATGAATCGGGTTGTCGGTGCACTTGGTGACGATCTGGGCCACATGCTCCAGCCGCGACAGGTCGAGGCCAGGGTGGATTCCCTGCGAATAGAGGTTCAGCGCCAGCGTCACGATGTCGACATTGCCCGTTCGTTCGCCGTAGCCAAAGAGGGTGCCTTCCACGCGCTGGGCGCCCGCCATTTGGGAAAGCTCGGCAGCGGCCACCGCGGTTCCACGGTCGTTGTGGGTGTGGACGCTGATGACGGCGCGATCGCGGTCGGAGAGTTGGCGACAGAACCACTCGATCTGGTCGGCGTAGACGTTCGGCGTGGCCAGCTCAACCGTGGAAGGCAAGTTCAGGATGATCGGGGCATCATGTGTGGCCCCCCAGGTGTCGCTGACGGCCTCGCAAATGCGAAGGGCGAAATCCAACTCGGTGCCAGTGAAACTTTCCGGGGAGTATTCGAACTGCACGTTGCTGCCCTTCAGGTCGTTTGCCAGCGACCGGACCAGCTTGGTGCCTTCCACGGCGAGGCCCAGAACCTCGTCCTGCGACATCCGGAAAACAACCCGTCGCTGGGTCGCGGAGGTCGAGTTGTAGAGGTGGAGGATGATGTTCTCGGCCCCTTCGAGGGCCTCGAACGACCGCCGAATCAAGTGCTCGCGGGCTTGGGTGAGGACCTGGACTTTGACGTCGGAAGGAATCAGGTTGCGCTCGATGAGCGTTCGGACGAAGTCGAACTCGATCTGCGAGGCGGAGGGAAACCCGATCTCGATCTCTTTGAAACCGATTTGGACAAGCAGTTCGAAGAGCTCGAGCTTTTCGTGGATGTTCATCGGCTCCACGAGGGCCTGATTACCATCGCGGAGATCGACCGAGCACCACCTCGGTGCCTGGGTGAGGGTGCGCGAGGGCCACTGACGATCAGGCAGATCGATGGGGGCAAACGCGCGATACTTCTGGGAGGGACGAGTCAACATACCGCTCACTCTTGAATTGTGACACTAGGCCGACAATCAGTGGAGACTGAGCACTACTCGGATATATGCCACAATAGACAGTCTTTGTATTCGAAGACAAATTTATGTCCCAACCAACCGTTTCTCAGGGTTTCAGCGCCCTGAACCTCCCCGCACCGTTGCTGAACACTCTGACCCGAAACAACTTCACGGTCCCCACTCCCATCCAAACCGATGCGATTCCTCCCGCTCTCGAAGGGCGCGACGTCATCGGAATTGCCCAAACTGGAACGGGCAAAACCCTCGCTTTTGGCATCCCCATGGCCGTTCGTCTTGGCCCTGGCCAAAACGGCCTCGTCATTGCCCCTACCCGCGAGCTCGCGATGCAGATTGAGGAAACCCTCAAGAAGCTTGGCATCAGCACGGCTTTGGTGATTGGTGGCGCGCCGATGGGCCGCCAGATTTCCCAGCTTCGCGGTCGTCCAAAGGTCATCGTGGCCTGCCCTGGTCGCTTGCTCGACCACATGCAGCACGGCACTGTGGACCTGCGAAACATCTCGATTGTTGTTCTGGACGAAGCTGACCGCATGCTCGACATGGGGTTTGCCGCTTCGATCAAGAAAATCCTCGACAAGACCCCTCGCGAGCGTCAGACGCTGTTGTTCTCGGCCACCATGCCGGGTTCGATTGCCTCGCTAGCGGCGACCTACCAGCGCTCGCCAGTGCGCGTGGAAGTTTCGCGTGCCGGCGAGGCCGCGACCCTCGTGGAGCAGGAGCTTGTGCTGTTGCCCCAAGACGACAAGCCCAACATGCTCTCCGACCTACTCGATGAGCACAAGGGAACGGTCTTGGTCTTCGCCCGCACCCGCCACGGTGCCCGCAAGTTGGCCCGTTCGGTACGGACCAGCGGACACACGGCAGCGGAATTGCACTCGGATCGCACCCTTGCCCAGCGCAAGGAAGCTCTGGACGGATTCAAGGCTGGTACCTATCGGGTGCTGGTCGCGACCGACATCGCCGCTCGCGGTATCGATGTGAAGAACATCGCCGTGGTCATCAACTACGATGTTCCGGAGAATCCGGAGGATTACGTCCACCGCATCGGCCGGACGGGCCGTGCGGGCGCTTCGGGCCTTGCCATCACCTTGGCAACCCCAGCCCAGCATGGCGACGTGCGCGATATCGAGAGGTTGATGAAATCGACCCTGAAGATGTCGAACCGATCACCTTTGGCGCGCCGTCCGGCGGCCCCGGCTCCGGCTCAACGTCGCTTTGGCGGCGGTGGTCGTCCGGGCCAGCGCTAGCGGACGGGTCGTCCCTGTTCCATGCACGAGATGCCGGTCAGTTCGACAAGCATCTTTGCATTAGTCCCTCAGCAAATAGGGACTAATGCAAGCTGTTAGGCGTGACTCTGGAGCAGCGTGCTGAAAGGCCCCCTACCCCGTGCCCTATGTTCATAATCTGCCCATGAAACTCCTCATCCTTGGCGGGACGCAGTTTGTGGGTCGCCACATGACCGAAGTCGCATTGGCCCGTGGCCACGAAGTGACCCTTATGCACCGGGGCAAGACCGGGGCTGACCTCTTCCCGGAGGCCACCCATTGGTTAGCTGATCGCACATTGCCCCTGGAGCCTCCCGTGGGCGGTACGTGGGATGCTGTCCTCGATGTCAGCGGATATCTGCCTCGGGTAGTTGGCCACTCGTGCAATGCGCTGCGGCCCCTCGCCGCACGCTACTGTTTCATCTCGACGATCTCAGTCTTCGACCCCGCAGGCCAGACAACGATCAACGAAGACAGCCCCCTCATGGTGCCACCGGCCCCAGAGGTGGAAGAGATCACCGGAGGGACCTACGGTGGGCTCAAAGTGGCCTGCGAGCACGTCGTCCGTGAATTTTGGGGGGCCAGTGCGCTGATCGTCCGGCCCGGCATGGTGGTCGGGCGATACGACCATACCGACCGGTTCCACCATTGGGTTCGTCAGATTCGGTCTGAAAACCGGGTGGAGACCCCTCAGCGTTTGGACCAACCAGTTCAGTGGATTCATGCCGAGGATATGGCCCGGTGGGTGATCGAGAGTTTGGAATCGGGTCGGGCCGGCACCTTCAACGCGGTGGGGCCAGCGGTGGGGACGACTCTGGGGGAGATGCTCGGCGGCATTGCCTCGAAGATCAATCCTTCGGTTGAACTGGTCCCGGTTGCGCTCGATTCTTTGGCGAAGGCGCCCTTTGCCCTGCCCGAAGACGGCTCGGCAGATGCTCTTTTCCGAACACAAAGCGCTGCCTGGGCGGTTGGTTTGAACCATCGATCGCTTGACGAGGTGGTGGATGACGTCGTGAACGATCTGGATTCAATGCCAAAGGACCCAACAACCTGAGAAGACCGTACAAAGTGGCGTGCTTCGGCGGTCTGAAAGGCAAGGAGAAGCAAAGATGCTCACCATTCTCGCCATCAGCTACCTCGCCGTCGCCGCGCTCTTCTATCTCGGTGTGGCCGTTTTCGCCCCCAAAGTTGAAGAGACAAGCCCGAAAATTGCCGCCCGTCGCCACTATGTGGCCTGACGACTGGGCATAATCGCCTTGATGCGCGCAATCTCTGCCTTTCGCCTGCTCAGACCAAAGCAGTGGGCGAAAGGCTTTCTCATATTTGCCGCATTGCTTTTCACTCGGTCGTACACTGATCCCGAACGGGTACGGCTTTCGTTGCTCGCCTTTGCCGCCATGTGCCTAGTGAGTTCGGCGGTTTATGTCTTCAATGACCTCCAAGACGTCACCCGAGACCAAAATCACCCGGTCAAGAAGCACCGGCCCTTGGCCTCAGGCGCGGTTTCGGTACCAGTCGGTCTATCATTGGGAGTCCTCTGCCTTGCCTCGGGAATTGCCATTGCTGTCCAGCTTGGCGGTCCGAGCCTTGCCCTGATTGGTGTCTACTTGGGGATTCAGGCAGGCTATAACCTTGGTCTGAAGCATATCGCCGTGCTCGATGTCTTCCTGGTCAGCTCTGGATTCGTTCTGCGAGCTGCGCTCGGGGCGGCAGCGATCCAGGTAACCATTTCTGGTTGGCTCCTTTTGTGCACTGGTGCTCTTGCCCTGTTGCTCGGCTTCGCCAAGCGTCGGCATGAATTTGTCTTACAAGGTGACGCCCGGTCCAGTAGTCGCGAATCACTAGAGTCCTACACGCGAGAAGCGTTGGACGCCCTAGTAATCATTGCCGCCTCGGTTTCGGCAATTTGCTATGGCCTTTATGCCTTGGAGAGCCCGACGGCTTACCGATACCCGGGCCTCTTTGGCACAACGGCGTTTGTATTCTATGGCATTGCCCGCTATACGTTCTTGGCATTCTCTAAAGGCGAAGTGGGTGAGCCTGAGAGTGTTGTCCTTGGTGACCCGCACATGGTACTTGCGATCTTTGGTTTCCTGGTGACGGCCGCCCTTGCCCTGAGCGGATATTCGATTCCATTTGTTGAGGTCGGACGACCATGAGAAAAGCAATTGTGATTGGTGCTTCGTCGGGCATTGGGTATGAACTCGTCTGCCAGCTTGCGGCCCTAGGATGGAAGGTTGCAGCGCTCGCGCGTACAGAGGAGAAGCTTCTTGAACTCCAAGCCAAGTATCCTTCCGTGATTCCCATTCGTCATGATGTCACCGAGTACGCCTCTGTGCCCGCCTTGTTGATTGATATCACCGGCCAACTTGGCGGCCTTGATCTTCTCATCTACAGCAGCGGAGTCATGCCTAGTGTTGCGGCCGATGAGTTTGATTTTCTTAAGGACAAAGGAATGGTCGATGTAAATGTCCTTGGAGCTGTGGCGTGGATGAACGAAGGTGCACGCAGGATGCAAGGGTCAAGGGCGGGGACACTGATGGCCATCGGAAGTGTGGCTGGCGACCGGGGCCGCGCCGGGCAACCGGTCTACAACGCGACCAAGGCATTTTTGCACTCCTACATGGAGTCCCTGCGCAACCGGCTTTCCCGTCTAGGTGTGCATGTGGTCACGGTTCGGCCCGGACCTGTTCTTACGCCAATGACAGCGCACTTGCACTTCAAGAAAGCTCTCACCGCCCAAGATGCCGCAGGTCGAATTCTAAAGTACATTGATAAGCGCGGCGATTACTACCTTGTGCCTGCCCATCGCCTTATCTTCTTTGTCATCCGTAGCGTTCCCTCATGGATTTTCCGCCGACTGAACATCTAGATTCTGGGTCCGTTCGCCGCCTAGACGGGTTTGGACAAACGGTTGCCGAAGACGCATACGTGTACCGGGTTTCTTCGGTGGAAGAAATCCTGCGAGTCTTCGACTTAGCCCGCATTGTTAAGCGTCAAGTGGTGCTTCGCGGTAGCGGCCGAAGTTATGGCGATGCAAGTTTGCTTTCCGAAGCCCTGGCGATCGACATTCGAGGGATGAACAAAGTGATCTCCTGGGACCCAACTAGCGGGGTACTGGAGATCGAAGCAGGGGCTACTCTAGAGCAGGTTTGGCGGTTGACCCTTCCCGATGGCTGGTGGCCTCCGGTGGTTTCGGGCACGATGAAGCCGACCCTGGCTGGTGCACTGGCCATGAATATCCATGGCAAGAATGCCTTCCGTGCGGGACCAATTGGTGAGCATGTTCTAGCTCTTACTTGTGTCTGCCCTTCTGGTGTGGTTCTTCACCTGACACCAGAAGACCCTCGCTTCTTTCATTTCATCTCCTCGGCAGGTCTGCTCGGGGTCATCACAGTCGTCAAGCTTCAGATGAAAAAGGTTGCTAGTGGTGATTTGCGAGTTCTAGCTCTGAGTCGTTCCGGCTGGGATGCCCAGTTTGATGCCTTCGAAACGTACTCAAGTAGTGCCGACTACATGGTTAGCTGGGTTGACGCCTTCGCCCGGGGCCGGTCCGCGGGACGTGGACTTTTTCATGCGGGGTGGTATGCGGATGGTGAGCCATCGACTCTATTGGAATCACACCAGGACCTACCGCAGAAGATACTCGGAGTCGTACCTAAGTCGGAGGTATGGCGGCTGTTGCGGCCCCTCAACAACCAAGTTGGTATGCGACTCCTGAATTCGCTGAAGCATCACTCGGCCAGGTTGATCGGTCATGGCCGTGAGCATCGTCAGAGCCTCGTTGCCTTTTCATTTCTTCTCGACTACGTTCCCGATTGGCGAAAGGCATATCTACCGGGCGGATTCATCCAGTTCCAAAGCTTCGTACCTGCGGAGCATGCTCGGGCAGTCTTTGCCAGCCAGGTCCGAATGCAGCAAGAAGCCGGGCTGGAATCGTTCCTTGCTGTGCTGAAGAGGCACCGCAAGGATGCTTTTGCCAACTCCCATGGAGTAAATGGCTACTCGCTTGCGCTCGATTTCAAAGTAACAGCAACAAACTGGCCCACTCTTGAGCGACTATGCCATGGCATGAGCGATCTCGTCCGATCCTCAAATGGTCGATTCTACTTGGCCAAGGACAGTATTTTGAGACCAGACGATGTCGAACTACCCCAGTCCCTTCTGGACCTCAAGCACGAGCTAGACCCCGAGAACCTGCTATCGAGCGCGCTCAGCGACCGGCTGCGCCTTTGGGAGCCTCGTAAACCCTCAGGTAGCTCTTCGTCTCAGGATACGATCTAAGCAGTTTGGCCCTTCCCTCCTCGGGTAGCACGGTGAGCGCGGTCGAAAGGGGGTCAGAGGTCAACCCATCCGGCGCGACCAAGGTCACCTGGACGTGGTTGGTCAAGGCTTGGCCATTGCGCGGATCAACCACATGGGAGTACTGCTTGCCGCCAATCACAACAAATTGGACGGTATCCCCGGACGAGGAAATGGCTGTGTTGCGAAACTGAAGGTCCGCAGGCGCACTCTCTGAGCCCGCATTCGGTACTCGAATGGTCCATCCATCGGTGCCGGGCGGCGGTTCGCTGACGACGATGTCGCCACCCATCTCCACCAGGGCGCACGTGACTCCGAACCTACGGAGTGCCCGCTGGGCTTGGTCACACGCATCGCCTTTGGCGATGCCACCAAGGTCCAGGCGCATCCCTGCCCGAAGAAGCTGCGCGGTTCGCTTCGCACGGTCCAGCTTGAGCAATCGGTAGTCCACCAGGGATTTGGCCAGCTTTAGCTCGGTGTCACTTGGCAGCACCCCGGTTTTCCGCGCCTTCCGCCATAGCTTGATGAGGGGGCCGACGGTGATATCGAACGCCCCGTTCGACTCGCGGGCAACCTTCTGACTTCGCTCCAAGACCCGAAACAGGTCCTCCGAGACCCTGACCGGTGCTCCGCTCGAATTATCGCAAAGCCGCATCAGCTCACTGTCGGGCTTATAGTCGCTCATAATGAAGTCGAGTTCGCCGATCCGCGCGAAGGCAGCGGTGGCGGCCGCTTCGGCCGTCGCTTGGTCAGGCGCAAACAGCACAATCCGGGCATCGACGCCCATGTGGTACTCGGTGTAAGTGAACTTTTTGAGCTCGGCTGATATCGGAGCCGACTGAGACGGTAGAAAAAGACAGCCCATGACGAACAAAACACACGCCCGGCGAACGGCAGGGAGCGCCCACCTCGGCGTCCTCGCTTTGGTCACTTTCGGTTCCTCCTTCATCCCCTCTAGTTCTACTCGGCAAGCCCCGACCAATGCCGCCAAGTTGGCTCCATATGTGGAAGCCTTGCCAAATTCCTTGGTAAAGATTCAGATGGTCCCGATTCCTGGGGGCAAGATCACCATACGAGGCAAGGTCGTGGAAGTGAAGCCGTTCTACATGGCCAAGACCGAAACCCCGTGGGAGGCTTACGACGCCTTTACCGCGAGTGGTCCCGCTTCGGTCGCCTACGATCAGACCGCCTTTGCTCCTGACGCCATTGCTCGACCGAGTAAGAGTTACATCCTGCCGGACCTAGGCTGGGGCCACAAGGGCTTCCCTTGCATCAATGTAAGCTTTACATCGGTGGATATGTTCGCTAGGTACGTTGCTTCGGTTTCGAACAAGAAATACCGTTTGCCAACCGAAGCAGAGTGGGAACTCGCTTGTCGCGCCGATGTTTTAGGCGCCTGGAAACTCGATAAGGCATCCATTGATAAAGCGGCCTGGTACAAGGGGAATAGTGACGGCCTGACCAAGGCTGTCGGCACCAAGAGCCCGAACAAGTACGGCCTTCACGATATGCTCGGCAACGTAGGCGAATGGGCGACAGACCTTGATGGCAAGCCCATTCTCTGCGGCGGAACATTTCTCGATAGCCTCGTGGCCATCAACCCAACGACACGTCGCCGATGGGCCCCGGCTTGGCAAGCGACTGATCCGCAGTTACCAAAGAGTCGATGGTGGCTTTCGGACGCTCCATTTGCTGGCTTCCGACTCGTTTGCGAACCCTAGTCGGTTACCCTAGCCTTTGTGGTCCTGAGGCTAGGGGTCCTTCCAAGCCCTTCCTTGTGCACTCGATAGAACTGGGCATAGCTGCCGAAGCCAGCTTCGATCGCCGCCTCCGATATGGTTGACGGATTACGAAGCATATTGTTTCGGTAACGGTCAAGCCGGAGCAAATTCCGGAAGTCGGTTATTGTCGTGCCTGTCTGGGCTCGAAAGAGTGCGCTAAGGTAGGAGGGGCTAACACCTACTTCTTGGGCTAAACGCTTCAGCTTCCATTCGATCTTGGTATGGGTCAAAAGTGCAATGGCTGCCTG
This sequence comes from Fimbriimonas sp., assembly GCA_049317025.1. GTDB lineage: Bacteria > Armatimonadota > Fimbriimonadia > Fimbriimonadales > Fimbriimonadaceae > Fimbriimonas. The sequence goes on from JBMOJD010000009.1 coordinate 27,592, forward strand.
AACGCAAGGATGGAGAACTTGCTCACCCATGCCCGCGTGTCCTGATTCATAGGCCGCCCATGACGCTGCAAGCGAGAACGGCAGAGCCAGTCGCGAGCATGGAGCGGAAGGAAAGAAGCCAATCGACTCAAAGGTCTGACTAAGGCGGCCAAAATCCGTTCCGCTGAGTCGACGGCAAAGCGTACCTTCGTCGTTGCCGAGCACAGGAAAGCCTCCTACTTGAACAACAGATTCAACTAGGTCGGGACTGAAGACCCCCAGCCAATATCCAAACGAGGGCGAAACGTTCAAAAGGATATGTCCCTGGCGCGGCGCCAACCAGACCATTGACCCCCGCTTGAGCTCGAAGCGGCGGCCCGCCAGGAGCAGGGTCGCCGTACCCGATGTCACGAGATTGAGCTCCAACTCAGTGTGGAAGTGTGCCTCGCGCATCTCGTGAACGGCGGTTGCATGGACCAAGAATCCATCATTGAGCGGACCAAGGCTGAGCAGTTCCTCTCTCGCTTCCACTTCAGAAATCATACCAAATGATAACTCTATCAAACGCCTCGCAAAGTTTTGCTTCCAATTCCAGCGCTACACTGGAAGTTCATCGCAAGGAACGACGACACCATGGGCGACCCACTAGGACAACCGACTTACACCGACGACTACCTTTTCGATCTTCGTGGCTACGTCATCTTGCGAAATGCCATCGACTCAGCGCATATCGATGCCCTGAATTCGACCCTCGATGGCTTCCTCGATTTGGCCTGGGGCGAATGGCGGGGGAATGTGCAACGATTTGACAACCACGGTGAAGCTGGCATCGAGCTTCAGAACATCGTGGAAGGCGGCGAGTCTTTCGAGAAGCTGATCGACCATCCGTCTTGGATCAACTATGTGCGACATTACTGTGGCGAAGAAGGTAGCTATGTACAGGGACTCTATATCGATGAGTGCTTTGCTTCGATTCGGCGTACCGGAGGATTCTTCCCCGTCCATTCGGGTGGCTTCCAAGGGGCCTTGCGCGGGGCTTACCACTATTCAAATGGTGTCTTTCGTTGCGGCCAGGTTAACGTTCTTCTTGCATTGACTGACATTGGTCCTGGCGACGGCGGAACGATGGTCGTACCTGGTAGCCACAAGTCAAACTTTCGGCACCCCCAGGATATGTTCTACGATCCCGAGGGCAAGCCAGTCCGGATGGACGCACTGACCGGGGCTGTCGAAGTGCATCTCAATAGAGGAGATGCTCTTCTCTTCTGCGATGGCCTCTCGCACGGTGCTAGTTCAAGGACCAACCCTGGTGAGCGCAGGGTTTCCATCTACCGCTATGGTGTCAGCTGGGGAGCTACTCGCTATGGTTACCAGTACTCGCAGGAGTTGCTTGATCGTCTCTCGCGATCGGCACGTCAGATATTGGAGCCGATCCCACCGCGGCGCCCGAATTAGTCCTTTGGGTAGATACCGAATCCAGCCCCAGAAAGCGCGGCAAACCAGCCATTTACCGCGCCTAAATCCTTCACTTTCGACTCGCTTTCGAACCTTTTGAAGTTCTTCTCAACCTTTTTCGGGTCCAGTGGCTTCCGATCTTCCGAGAGCATTGGGAACCTAGGGTCCTGGATCCAAGGGATTAGGTCCGGATGGATTTGGTGAGCGTTACTTCTTTCGAGGCCAAATCGCCATCCCTGCGTGAGGCGATCAATATTCCATCGACCGTGCTCATATTCAGACAGAACGCGAAGTTGATCTTCAGTTAGCTTGTCAATACCTGTATAGAAGTTCGGAGTCTTTCTAACAGTGAGACCAACACGAGAAAGAAGCAAATTGATGCTTTCGGCTTGACTAACGTTTGCTACAGCATTTGTCCGCTGAAGGTCACTTAGCTCACCTAACTTGGTGTTACGATCAATCGTTGATTCATAGTTTAGATGAATACCAAAAGCGATCTTTTCGATTTCCTTCCGTTCCATTCCATCGACAGGTACGGGCCTTCGAATGGCGTTCCAGTAAGTCGCCGGATCGGCAACAATCGGAAACACCTGGCGAGCGGCGCGCCAGTCGGGGTTATCAAAGTGTTCGTCCACCGACCGTCCGGCTTGATGGAGTAGCCCGACTCGCGCGCCAAGTGCCGCTGCAACCTGGTACTCGATCTTGCTGACGGGTCCTCCACCAAAGCCAAGCAGGGTTACGTTCCCTGGCTTGATCGGCTTGCCATCGAGGCGCCCCTCAAGGAGCAGTCGCCAGTACTGGAGAACAGCCTTGATCCCAGGCTCCAACTGCTCGACCCCTTCAACCTGCCGCAGACCATGTGAGATGGCGAATCCGGCAGGCGGAAATCCGAAGGTTCGGCCTAGAATTCCAGCTTTCGCGGCAGCAAGATAAGCCGCCCGACACACGCCAGCGTCGGTACCTCCGGTGAGGATGAGCCCATCAAAACCATCAAATGCGGGCTCCATTAGCGAGACCCAGTCGTCGGTATACTCGCTGCTAGCGTCGTTCGTGGATCCCGCTACTACAACAGCCAGGTCACTGGTGTTCACTTCCAATGACATGTTCGCGAGACCAAACAACTCCTGTAGGTCGTCAGCGTCTTCACACAGGCCATACCATCTGACTTCAGCGGCCAGGCGGGCTTTCGCACTGATCGCAATGTCGGGACCAAGGGCAAGGGCCAAACCAAGGCATGCAGTTGAAAATGCCTCTTCCTTACCAAGCAAGTTCTCGAATCGTGCTTTAAGGAAGAGAGCTTCGGGCAACTCCATTCCCTGCTGGAATAGTAGCTTGCATCGTTCAATTCCTTGAATCAGCTCTGACCTGAGGGCGAGTTTGATACTCTCTAGCTCTTGATCCGACCGAACAAGAGATGTGATAAGCAGGGCAAGGGCAAAGGGGTGATTGGGCGCAATTTCGCGAACCCGCTGGGCGCACTCTAGAGCCTTCTTAGCACTCTCCATGTCCAAATTGGCCGCACACGAACGAAGGTGGATACGAGCGAGAAGGCAAAGGCCAACGGCAAGGTGCTGGCGATCATCTCTCGTGGCATATTGCAAAAACCTCCTATTCGGATCTGTAGTGGCACCAACCATGATTCGGTCATGTTCGAAGGTCTTTACCCACTCCTCGAGTTCTGCAGGATCATTTTTCGACAGGTCCAACTCGTGCTGGTGGTCACGAATTCGGTGCAGCAGGAGTTGATCACTTAAGCGCGACAGCTTGGCCTTGTCAGCCTTATGGACTTCTTTCACCTCCGAGGCAAGCTTGTAGAAGTCTTCAGCTTTGGCAAGCTCACCGGTTCGGAAGTACAGGCTGGCTTGCTCCATGAGTGCATTTCGCCTGACCTCAGGAGTCAGGTTGTTGGACAGCAGTGCATCCAGCACCTGTTGCTTCTCCTGACCATGCGCTTTGGTGATGATCGGACCCATGAAGGCATCAAGGCGCATTAGGGCATCTTGAATCTGGGCATAGCGAGCATCAATAGACTCAAGGTCAGCTTTGATTTGATTCATTTGTCGACTAGGCTCAATGGGAAGCTCGGGCGCACGCATGGCCTTCTTCAGCTCATTCATCTCGTGCTCGGTCGACTTGTAGAAGCCTTTGTGGCTTACATTGCCCCATGTATCATCTAAATCCGTCCGGACTTGGAGCTCAATTTGGAGCTTCACTTCCTTTCCCTCGCTATCCTTGAGTGACTTTGGATTGAGAAGGATAAAGTGAGTGGCTGAGGCAGTGTAGTTAAAGATTTCTGGGCGATGTTCGGCTAAGTAAATTTGACTATAGCTATCCTCGAGAAGAATCTCATCTTTGAAAAGAGCTAAGATTATGCGGTAAATTACAGGAAAATCCTGTTGGGTTGGCAAAGCTAGGCGAAGGCCGAAAAGGTCCTGTAGGTCGGAGATCGATTCCTTCTTCTTCACCTGTGACTTGGTTGCGAGCGAGAATGGATCTTTCATGCGCGACGAGACTTTGCACTCGATGTCCCGACGACCGAGCTCTTCCTTCAGTCTTCGCTCAACTGACTTCCCATATTGCTCGATCTCGTCGTGCAAGGAGATGAAGTCACGGATAAGTTTCTTGATGTCGGGCATGTCGCCATTATAGCGGCACAAGCCTCAGATTGGGCTGCTAACGTTTGGCCAAGTTGCAGAGGTAGGATTTGGGGATGCTGCTCCCTTTGGTTCCTGTCTCCTTGCCCGAAGATCTTCGCCCGCAGTTTCACTTCACGGCACCCAAGGGATGGTTGAATGACCCTAATGGGTTGGTGTATGAGAATGGCAACTACCATTTGTTCTATCAGCACAATCCCTTTGGCACTGAGTGGGGCAATATGACTTGGGGGCATGCTGTGAGTCGGGACCTTCTGCATTGGAAGGACCTGCCCAATGCCCTTGAGCCAGATTCGCTTGGGACCATGTTCTCGGGCTCGGCCATCTATGATGCGAAGGGAAAGTATGGGTTCGGGGCAAAGGGTAAGCCGACCATTGTTTGCTTCTATACGGCTGCGGGCGGCACGAATGAAGCATCGAAGGGAAAGCCATTCACGCAGTGCCTCGCATGGTCGCAAGATGGGTTGACCTTTACCAAGCTGGACTCGAATCCGATTGTTGGCAACCTGGCGGATGGGAATCGGGACCCGAAAGTCATTTGGGATCGAGTTCGGAAGCAGTGGGTGATGGCCCTCTATCTCATTGGTGGACGCTATTGCCTGCTTGGCTCACATGATCTCAGGAATTGGACGAAGCTCTCCGAGATTTCGACACCAGGGACGGACGAATGCCCGGATTTCTTCCCTCTACGACTAGGCGGCAAGTCGGGACTTGAGAAGTGGATATTTTGGGGAGCCAATGGTCGGTACATGGTGGGGGCCTTTGACGGTAAAGACTTTCATCCTGAAACCCCAGTTTTGGCAACCAATTTCGGGAATACGGGCTATGCGGCGCAAATCTACAGCAATACTCCGGGCGGCCGTACGGTGCAGATTGCCTGGCTCAATAACTCGAACTTTCCTGGCTGCGCATGGAACCAGCAGATGGGTATCCCGGTCGAGCTCAACCTGAAAGCAACTCCGCAGGGGCCTCGGTTGTCCACTCTGCCTGTACGGGAGGTGCGAAGCCTGCGGAAGGTTCGCGTCCAGAGCCAGGATGGCGTTTATTCGGTCCCAACCGGACTCGTCGATATCGAGGGCGTTTGGTCGGTGCCGGCTTCAGGACGACTGACGCTTCGCGTGAACGGAGTGAGCATCTCGGTGGACGCCGCGACCAAGCGCCTTTCCGCCCTTGACCGGCAGGCCGAAGTTGACTTGACCTCGGGCAAGCTCAAACTGCGCATCCTGGCGGATCGTGCGAGCATTGAGATCTTCGCCCAGGATGGCCTCGTCACGATGCCCCTCTTCGTGCTTCCGGTGGCCAGCGCCTTCCGGGGCGTGCAGATCGAGCGCTTGGGGCAATGGAATGGCAGGCCAAGCGTTTACGAGCTGAAATCAGCCCGCCAGGGAAGTTGATTTTCTGGCGAGCATTGCTTCGTTCCTAGGACTTATGGTCGTCCTGGCCTGCTGGTGAATAGTCCTAACGCTTACTTGATTTTTTACTTGATTTTTGGATGCTCCGGGGGGTGTCAAGTTTATTAAGTCAGTTTAGAGGTTGTGTTGGATGGCCGGGCGTATTTATGGATTTGGCACGTGCCTTTGTCAACCAGGATCTGGAGCTCGGGGAGTCTGGTCGCCACTCCGGAGGCACCATCGGTGCATTTCAACAGGTGGGCTTTTTCGATTTGTCACCGCAACACGGAGACCCCCTCCCCCACAGTTCCCCCTGCGCGAGAGCGCAAGGGGCACCATCTCGGATTTCGCCTTTCCTAATGCCGAGGCGATTCGTGCGCGAGAGCGCAAGGGGCATCGTCTCGGATATCGCCATTCCCTATGCCGAGGCGAATCGTGCGCGGGAGCGCAATGGGCACCATTTCGGATTTGGCCGTTCCCAATGCCGAGGCGATTCGTGCGCGGGAGCGCAAGCGGAACCATCTTGGATATCGCGCGCGAGTCGTCCTTTCGAAAACCCAGCCAAGGGCCTGGATTATCTGGGGCCTTGGCGGTGATTCTCCACTTGGCGAAGGCTACCAGTGACTAGGATCGATGCTCGGTCGTGACAGTTTCGGAGTTTCCTCGGCGGGGTCGTTCTTAAGTCAACGCTGTCCGATCAGAGCCCGGGATTTATTCCTCAGTACGAAGTCGCCAGCGAACAAGAGCTACCGCCCTATTGAAAAGCTTTGGAACGACTTTACGCGGCAGGGCTGAGGCAGCAATGTGCCTGACCCAACCATTGTTAATGAGTAGTTGCCAGGTCAAGGAATCGCGGCGCCCATCGGGTGTATTCCAGAAGATCGGCTTTGCGATTTGTCACTGCAACACGGAGACCCCCTCCCCCACGGTTCCCCCTGCGCGAGAGCGCAAGGGGCACCATCTCGGATTTAGACGTTGCCAATGCCCAGGTCATTCAAGCTCTATCGAGAGGGCTTCTTCCACGGCTTGGTCAAGATCCATTTTTCGCCCTTCGTCCAGGGCCGTCGCATAGTCGGCGGGAGACATGGCCGATTGGAGCTTCTCGACCAGGGCTCGGTAGGCGGCAGTCTCCTCTTCATTCAGTGAGATTTCGATGTCTTCGCGAATCTGGTCAAATCGGCCGAGCAGTCGGGCGGCAAGTTGGGGTTGAGCCAGATCGGCGAGGCCAAATAGGAAGTAACCGACGGAGAAGTGGTCCTTGAGGCCATGGCTGATCGCTAAGCCTTCGTGAAAATGACCGAGGGCCTCCTTGCGGTTGCCAATGGCCAGTTCTAGGGTGCCCATGTTCACTAGTGAGTAGGCGGCGAGTCCTGGGTTGCCGATCTGGATGCGCAGCTTGTAGCCCTGATGGTAGTAGTCTCGCGCCTCCTGGTTCTGTCGCCTGGAATAGGCGATGTTGCCCAAGTTGTCCATCAAAGCCGCCATCCCGCTCAGAACGGACGTGTCGGCGGGCGCGTCCTTCGCCTGCCAAATCTCAAGTGCTTGCTTCCAGTACCCCTCGGCCAAGTCGTAGCGCGATTGGTTCCCGTACACATTGCCTATCAGGGTGAGGGCCGTGGCGAGGCTATGCTGATCATCCAACGCGCGACTGATTTCGATGCACTCGTGAAAGCAGGCGAGTGCTTTGGGATAGTCGAGTTGACGGTACGCGAGGATGCCGATACCGTTCAGTGCGCGGAGGCGGGCGGCGGGCCCGGCAGCGGGATTCATTTCTGGAGTCAACCTGATCTGCCTGTTGGCCCTGAGCGACGAAGGTGCGCCGATGTACGATGAGAAGAACGCCGCGTTCCTGGCGTCGATCGACACTCCAGCCTTCGCCTGTACGCCGGACCAATTCCCCGAACTGATTGCCAAAGCGATCAAGGGCCACCGACTCAACCTTCTTGCAGGCCCGTAGCCAACTGGCAATCCTTACAGGCTGGTGGAGATTCCTGGACGCGATTCGCAAATCGGCTTCAATCTTGGTTGACAAATCTGGGAGTCTGGCTCCTAATTGATATGTTTGATACGTTCTATGATCATGTTGTCGAGCGTCTCAGAGGAATGCAAGAAGTTCGGCGACTTATCTCAAAGCATGGGGACGACTTCGATCAACACATCGGCAATCAAGTTTTGGAGCGCGGCCAACGTCCCTGCGAGACGGAATATCTTGCGTTACTGTACGCTTACCGCTACGCTCCGATGCACCATGCTGCTCTGCGGAGCGTAATGCCCGAAACCTCTCCGAATGTACTTATCGATTTTGGCGGCGGACCGGGCACGGCGATGTTAGCCCTTTCAGGCAACCGTGGCACCACGTTTGAGAGGTTGTCTCTTGAACTCGCTCAAGGCATGCGGGCTATCGCTTCAGAGGCCTCTAGCATGGAAGGAAGCATGTGTAAGCGGAACTCAGAGCACGCCTTCCCAGAGTCCAGATTTTGGGAGGAAGCAGCAAGAATGGCTGATGGAAGAGCAGTGCTACTTGTCTTCTCCTATTTCTTCGCTCAGGAACTCACTCGGCCGTTTGTTCGTGCGTTGGCAAATCGAGTCGCGGCGCTCTCGCCGTCAGCGATGACCCTGATTTACACAAATCCGGTTGGCCCGTCGGCGAGTTGGATGCCACGGGGCGATGTACACGGGTGGTACAAGGAATTTACAAAGCACTTGGGGCATCAATCACGCATCCTTCAGAAGTCGTATTCGTACAACGTCTTGAGCAACTTGGCAGAACCCGTCACCCGATCTGGAGACTGTGCCTATGAGGTTTGGAAAGTTCGATGAGTTCGCTGTTTGATGATCCTCCGTCGATCCCTGGGCTCATTTGTTTCCCGACTTTCCTGAACGAATCCGATTCATTACTCAGCATCCTCGATCGCATGCCATGGCTCGATGACCTTTCTCGACGAGTGCAGCACTACGGATGGCGATACGACTACAAGTCTCGTAAGATTCACCGCGATGCGTACCTGGGCCCGCTGCCGGGCTTCCTTCTTGATGTTGCCGAGGACCTTTTCTCAGTTGGCTTGATGGAGTGCGTGCCGGACCAAGCCATCGTGAACGAGTACCTCCCCGGCCAAGGCATTGCCGCGCACATCGACTGCGAACCGTGTTTTGGGCCTGAAATCGCCACCCTCTCGCTTGGAGATGAGTATCCGATGCGGTTTACCAACGTCTCCACCGATGAATCTCGGGAGGTTTGGTTGCCGGTTGGCTCAGTCTGTGTGATGTCCGGGCCCGCCCGTTACGAATGGCGGCATGAAATTGCGAAAAGGAAGTCTGACCTTTTCGGCGGGACGCGTAAAATTCGAAAACGCCGGGTCTCGGTCACTTTCCGGACCGTGATCCTAGACTAGAAAGTTCGAGTCCTTTGAACTTGAGGCCCAATTTGCGCTAATTCCCAGGTTCAGTTGATGATCTAGGATAGTGGTGGAGGATAGGGGACTCGAACCCCTGACATCCTGCTTGCAAAGCAGGCGCTCTCCCAACTGAGCTAATCCCCCCAGAGGATCACGGGAGATGATACCAAAGATCGGTGGCGGGGCGCTACGATTGGGGATTGGAATGGGTCCTGGCGGGCTGGTGGGCGTGGGCGCGGGGATTTTTGGGTTACTACATCTGGGCGATTCTGTGATAGCATATGTCCCTTGATCGAGTGTCCTTCGTGCAAACAACAGCTGCCTGAATGGGCTCAGACGTGTCAATTCTGCAAGGCAGACGTCAGCAAGATTGCGCGGCCGAAGTCGTCGCCGAAGATGGGGGCGTCGGGCGTGCCTCAGAGCATCTGGATCGCGTATTACGGCATTGCTTCGTACTTCGTGCTGACGGGCCTGATTCGCATCGTGATCACCCTGGTGCAGGCGAAGGGTGATCTGGGGTCGTATGGCGCGGTTGGCTTGATCTCGGCGGGGATCAGCATCATTATCGGCGCCGGGTTGATCGCAAAGATCAACTTCATCCGGGGAATCGTGAACTTCTGCAGTGCGCTTAACGCTTTGGGGGCTGCCCTCGGCATTTTTGGCTCCAGCCTGGGCGGCCTTTTTGTTGGGCTGTACGCACTCCTTTTTGTGTTTCTGAACGTGATTGACCTGGCCACGAACGTGGGCATGATTTACTTGATCGGCGAAACCGACCGGGGCATGCGCTAGGTTCGCGGGCAGGACCAAAAAGAGAGTTGCTTCCGGGGCGTTTCTGGCGCAAAGTATAGGTTGCGGACAACGAGATGCCAACAGTGGAAGCCGTAAGCGAATGCCGGGAGGCCAAGGAGTCTTCGAGCCGAAGGGCCGAGGTTGTGACTTCGCGCCATGCGCCGCCGAGTCCGGCGCGCGAGTGTGGCTGTTCAGATTGCGCGGTGGACCTTCGGCGCGTGCCGGTTTCGCCGATTCCTTCGAGTTTGCCGATTGTGCCCGCGAACGATGCTAGTGAGGTCGAGGCGGACGAGCTTGCCGATGAGATTTCGCCCTCGCCAGTGCGGTTGCAGGCGAAGCGGTCGGCTTCGGGCGGGGGCGAGGGTCTGGCGCCAGCGAGCGTGCACCAGGTTTTAGGCAAGGCGGGGGTACCGCTGGATTCCAGCGTTCGGTCCGTGATGGAGCCCCGGTTTGGGGCGGATTTCAGCGCGGTGCGCATCCATCGGGACCCGGAGGCGGCGTCTTCGGCGGCCGAGGTCGGGGCGCGTGCCTACACGGTGGGCAATCACATCGTTTTCGGCGAGCGGCAATACGCTCCGGAGAGCAGAGGCGGGCAGCGGCTGATTGCCCACGAGCTTACGCATACGCTGCAGCAGGGCCAGGGGCAGGTTCGGTTGCAGCGCGACGTGGACCCGGCGGCGCTGGATCAGTGCATAGCGGAGCAAGGGGGCGATCCCCGCTATCGCGACGGCGGGCTCGCCAGCCCGGAGGAATTAGAGCGTTACCGCGCGGAGTGCACCCGACGACTCGAGGGTACGGGAGTCAGCCGGGCAATCGAAAACCTGCGCATTGCCTGGGGCTATGCCCAAGAGCGGCTGAGTGCCGAGGTGATCCACGAGATCGAAGGGCTCTTTTCGGCCCGCTCACTCGCCATGATGGCAGTTTTCGCGGCGGCCTACCTTGCCGCCCAACTTACGCCCGTGGGCTGGGTCGCAGATGCGTTCGCCCTCTTCGCCCTCACCTTGACGGTTGTCTTCGTCGGAGCATTGGCGCTCGAGGTCGCCCGTGACCTCCTCACCTTCTTTGGAGCGATCAACGCGACAACAGATGAGGAAAGGCGCACGGCAGGCTATGCCTTGGCACGGGCAATCGCCCGAGTTGGCGTCGGTTTCGTGGTTGCGTTGATCACACGTGGAATCGGCAGGGGAGTGGCTGGCGGTGGCGCACCACCCTCGGGTTCGACGGCGATGGTCGAGGTGGTGGCGACCAACGGCATCACGGTGCGAGTACCCGTGACAGCAACAGCGGTCGAAGCGGTGCAGGCTTCCCGCTTGCAGGGTCTGGCTTCCTACGCGGTAATGGTGCCTCCTCCGGGTGGAACGGGGCCGCAGGCACCGGCTTCGAGTGCTTCGAGTGGCAGAGGCAGCGGTAGCGGAGGCGGTTCACGTGAGCCAGGGCCGGGGGGATCGGGCGAGGGGCCCGGTCGTCCGGGGGCGGCGGCAGCGGCGGGGGCCGCTCGCGTGCGGGTTCCCTACGGCACCGGGCCGCTGAGCCAGCTTGCTCAGCAGTTCCGAGTTGCTTTGAACCTTAGACGAGGCGGGAACATCGCGGTTTTTGAGTTCGAGAGAATAACGCCGGAGTTTGCTTCGATCGTCCGACGACTCGGAGGTCGCAACGCCCAGATCACGGGAAATCGTTTGACAGTCCAGAACGTTGGCGGTAGCGCGCACTCAGAGAGACTTGCACATATGCTCATTCAGCAGGCACCAGCAAACACACTCAGGGTGACAAAGATCTACACCGAGTTTAATCCTTGTGCGAGTTCTTGCTCACCTCTGCTGCGGCAACACTATCCGGATGCCGAGGTTAGCTTCTCGTTCCTTTGGGACTGGGCCCGGGAGATTCCGGAGCGGAACGCGGCGGTGGATGCCCTGTTTGGCCCCTAAGGTTTGGGGCCAAGGTCGGGGGCCTGTTGGCTAAGCCCGATACACTCTGTTTCGTGAAGCTTCTGATCCCTATTGCTGTGTTTGCGGTGGTTGTCGGGTGCAGTTTGCCGCCGGAGGCGGACTATGCGGCGCGGGCGAACGACATCTGGGGCAAGTATTCGGCGTTGGCGAAGCAGAATGCCGAGCGTGAGGTGGCGGCTCGGACAAAGGGGATGCCCGATCCGCGGGAGCTTCAGGAGCGGCTGGAGGCGGGCAAGCGGGATTTGGCCGAGCTTGAGCGGCTGAAAAAGCAGCTTGACGAGATTGTGCCGCCCGAGAGCATGGCGGCGTTCCACGAGAGCTTCTCGGCGGGCTTGGAGACCACCCAGACCCATTGGAAGCGGCTAGCGAAGGCCCGCGAGAACCGGGACGACAAGGAAGTGGCCAAGATGGCGCGCGAGGCGGGGCAGACCCTGCAGCAACTGGGGAACAACATGGTCGAGATGGCCAAATCGCACGGACTTCAGTGGAAGGCCCCTGACCTCGGCAAGCTATAGTTTCGCCGCCCTGCCGGTGGTAGACTTCTTGCGCTCGTAGAAGCGAGTTGAGGTTCAACAGGAACAATGGCAGCGATTGCAGAGGGAGTTCAGACGGTCAACATCACGGTCAACGAAACGGAAATCGCCGTGCCGAAAGGTGAGTTGATTGTTGAGGCGGTTAAGCGGCTCGGCCTGGAAATTCCGATCTTCTGCTATCACCCGCGGATGAAGCCGGTGGGAATGTGCCGAATGTGCCTGGTTGAAGTTGGCTTCAAGCAGCCCGATGGCAGCGTTCGCAAGATGCCTAAGCCGCAGGCTGGCTGCACCCTCCCCGCCAGCGAGGGCATGGTGATCTACACCGACACCGAGATGGTGCACCGCGACCGGAAGGGCGTGCTCGAGTTTCTGCTGATCAACCACCCTCTGGACTGCCCGATCTGCGACCGAGGCGGCGAGTGCCCCCTGCAGAACAACACGCTGTTCTACGGCCCTTCGACCAGCCGATTTGTGGAGCTTAAGCGGCACCAACCTAAGGCTTTCCCGCTCAGCCAGTACGTGACCCTGGACCTGGAGCGATGTATCCAGTGCGGTCGTTGTGTTCGCTTTACGGAAGAGATTTCGGGTGATTCTCAGCTCGCTTTCCGGTTCCGAGGGGCTTCGATGCAGCCATCGACCTTCGAACTGCGAACGTTTGAATCAAATTTTAGCGGAAATGTTATCGAAATCTGCCCGGTTGGTGCGCTGACCTCGACGAAGTATCGCTTCCGCGCCCGTCCTTGGGACTTGGAGACGAGACCCGCGGTTTGTACGCTATGTTCCAACGGCTGCAACGTCTATATGGACTACCGCACTGGGAAGGTCGTGCGGGTGAATGGCCGGACCAACGAAGCCATCAACGAAGAGTGGACTTGCGATAAGGGCAAGTTTGGGCACGATTTCTATAACCGAGAAGATCGGCCGGTGACGCCCTTGGTTCGGCAGGGCGATCAGCTTGTTCCCAGCGAATGGGCCCAGGCCTATAATCCGATCCTTCGCGCTTTCACCCATGCGGGAGGAACTGGGGCGGTGCTGGCGAGCTCTTCCCTTTCGAACGAAGATCTCTACCTTTTGCAGCGGCTCTTCCGGGAGCAGTTCGAGTCCAATCACATCGACCACCGATTTGAGAAGGTTCTCCAGAAGCGAACTGATACTTTGGAAGTGAAGCTGGGGATTCGGTCGGTGCAGAGCACGATTGCTTCGCTGGAAAACGACAAGGTTTTGCTCAGTTTTGGTACTTCTCTGGCGGATGAGGAGCCGATCATTTTCTTGCGCGTGCGCAAGGCTTGGTTCAAGAACGGGGCCAAGATCATTGTTGCTCACCACGAGGGCACCGATTTGGATAGCTTTGCCCATGTGATCTTGCGCTATCGAGCAGGGACTGAGGCGGCGTTGGCCCATGGAATTGCTTCGATCGTGAAGGGTTCGGCGACGGTTGACCAAGTGGTGGCGGCGACGGGCGTCTCTAAGGATGCTTTGACCGAAGCAGTGGCTGTCCTGAAGGATGGCGCGACGGTGCTGAGCACACACACATTGGATCGTGATGCAGCAGAGTCCTTGGCTGTTTTCGCTAAGGAAACGGGCGGAAAGTTTAACAATTTTGGTTTGACCGCGAATGACTTCGGAGCACGAACGCTTGGTATCTTGCCGGATACTTTGCCTGGCGGTGCGGCGGCCGAGAACCCGGGCCTCAACACCCACGAGATTCTGCAGGGCTGCATTGATGGCTCGGTGAAGGCTCTTTGGCTGGCCGGGGTTGATCCTTTCTTGGCAGTGGCTGACCAATCGCTCGTCGAGCGGGCGCTGGAGAATGTCGAGTTCTTGGTTGTCCAGGATCACAGCGCAAACTTGGCGATTCCCTATGCGAGCGTCGTGCTGCCGATGGCGGCACCGGCTGAGGCGGACGGGACCTACACCAACGTTGAGGGTCGAATTCAGAGCTTCAAGCAAGTCTTCGCGCCGAAGGGCGAGGCGAAGGCGGCTTGGCGGACCTATTCGGAGCTGGCGCTTCGAATCAAGCCAGGACGACCGTTCTTCAACACCGGCGAAGTCCGCGAGGCCATTGAGGCCGAGATCGCGGGTTTTGGCGATTTCTGAACCCGTCTGAATCCCCTTGAGGGGTTCGCACGTAGTGTTCTTCGAGGGTAGGACTCTGGTCTTCGAAACAATCCTTTCTGCACTGCTCGGGGTAGCCGCACTGGTTGCCTTTGTTGGTTGGATGTTGCGCCAGCCGATCCGGCGGGCTTGGCGATATCTGGAGCTTTGGCGGCAGCGCGATCAGCGTGCCGAAGAAGAAGCTCTTCGCGATCGCGTCCTGCGGGAGCAAGCCAGGAAAGAGATTGAACAAGACTGCGGTTTGACTTCAGAAGAACATGAAAAAGTTTAAGTTTCGCTCGGTGGCATCTATTGTCTTAGGTGTGATCGCGTTGGCGGGCGGGTATGGGCTGTTTCGGCTTAGCCGGACAGTTTGGATTCCGGCGGGCCACGTGGGGATCATCTTTGATGCTTCCTCGGGGGTGCAAAAGGATATCATTCCGGCTCGGGCTACGTATGTTGGCTGGAGGCAGCAACTATTCACCTACCCGACCAAGCTCCAAGCGGCCATCTACACCGAAGATGACAAGATGGGTGAGGTCCGGGCAGCGGACGGCATCCTTGTGACTACCAACGATAATGCGAGCACCTTGTTTGATGTGGTGGTCTGCTATCGAGTTCGCGAAGAGGATGCGATCCGGGCCTTTAATGCGTTCGGTGCCATCCGAATTGAGGAGATTCAGAGTTTGCATATTCGCCGAGCCGTGAAGGAGGCGGCGAATGTGGTTAGCACTCAGTATGATCTCTTTGCCCTTATGGGTCCCAAGAGGCAAGAAGCTTCCGAAAAGATTACTGAGGAACTTCAGAAAAGGCTTCAGTCTAAGGGAATCACGGTCGAACGAGCTATGCTCTGCGGTTGCTATCCATCGACCGAATTGAACCAAAAGATCACGAGCCGAGTAAACAGTTATGTCGAGCTAGAAATTTCTCGACTCAAACAAGAGATTGCCGAAATTGACCGTGAAATCGCTGTCATCAAGGGTGAGGCCGAGAACCAAGCGAGCACTTTGACAGCCGCAACCTCGCAAGATCGCTCAGTCGAATTCCTACAGATGGAGGCGGCCGCCGGAGCGATCGAAAAGTGGAATGGAGCACTGCCACCCGTGCAAGCGCGTCCCGGACAAACCTTGGTCCTGGGTCAGGATGTTCTCTCGGCTTTGGGAGGTCGAAAGTGAAGAAGCTACTTTGGGTACTGCCGCTACTGGCACTTGGATTGGTTGGATGTGTTCGTGAGGTTCCGCCGGCGAGTGTGGGTATCAAATACAATGCTGGCTCGGGTGTTTCCGAGACTCTGCTTAAGCCTCAAGTTTTGTGGATTTCCCCCCTTGACCGAATCGTGGTTTATCCCACTTCGATTCGCAACGCGACTTACACAAGGAATGCGGCCGAAGGTGAGCGCCAGGGTGATGATAGCATCAACGCAAGCACGATTGAGGGGAGCATTCTTCCGGTTGACGTTACGGTCGCTTTCCATGTCGATCCTGAGAATGTTGTGAAGACGTTCAAGGAATTTGGAACCGAGGACCTTGCGAGTATCCAGAACATCTATGTGCGTTGGGTCACGAACTATGGCGTTAATGTTGTCTCGGGCAGCCGCTCTATCTTTGACCTGACTTCGAAGGAGAGGGCTAAGTTTGGCGTCGAAGTGAAAGCCATCATTTCGCCAATCCTCGGCAAATGGGGGATCACCGTTGATGACGTTTACATTGGAGAAGTCTATCCAAACGAGCAAGTTCGGGCAAAGGTCGAGGAACGAATCAACACTAAGAATCAGCTCGAACTGGCAAGGGTATCGCTGCAGAGAGCGGGGATTGAAGCGAAAACGACTTTGACAAACGCGAAGAAGACGGCGGAGTTGAATCGCCTGCTATCTCTGCAAGGCGAGAAGTCGCTTGCTCTCAAGCGATTGGAGCTCCAGCGTGCGGCGATTGCCAAGTGGGACGGGCGCCCGCCGGTGGTTGGTGACGGATATGTTCCGTTCACTGATGTGAAGATTCGCTAATCTTCGGGAAGAATCGTAGGGCATTTTGCGACGTCGTATGGGCTGATTCTTCTAAGGATTGGCCCATGAGGTTTGCGACAACCTGTTGGATGAAGGGCAGGAACGCGGGGCGGTTCGGTTTGCCCCGATATGGAACCGGGGAGAGCCAGGGGCTGTCGGTTTCGAGCACAATGCGGTCGTTTGGTAGAGACTCGATGACTGATCTTAGCTCGGTCGCTTTCGGATAGGTGACGGGTCCATCGACGCCAAAGTAGGAGCCTAGCTCGATTGCCCGCAATGCTTCTTCTTTATTTCCTGCGAAGCAATGCATGAGATAGGGGCCAGGACCTCGGGCCTCTAGTATTGGTAAGAGGGCCGGGTACGCCTCGCGGCAGTGGAAGACGATGGGTAGCTCGACTTCGGCGGCCAGCTCCAACTGGTCAAAGAGCGCACGCTCTTGCTGCTCGCGGGTGGCGTAGTCCCAGTGGAAGTCTAAGCCAACCTCGCCGATGGCCACGACCTTGGGATGAGTTAGCAGGGGCAATATCCCGCCGAGATCCGTGTACTTGGCCGTATAGTTTGGGTGCCACCCCACGACGGCCCACACGGGGGCATACCTATCGGCTAGCTCGACAGCGAGTCGGCTTGATTCCTCGTCGACCCCGACCACGATCAGGTGGGTGAGGCCCGCGCCGAGTGCTTCATCCACGGCAATGCCGGGATCGGGGAAGGCGTTGGTGTCGTTCAGGTGGCAGTGCGTATCGATCAGCATTATGAAGCACTCGTCAGGTGTCTACAGGTATTCTGGCGCGTATGATCGGGCGTTTGCGCGGCATCTTGGTGAGCTACGAGGGTGGATTGGCCCTGGTGGACTGCGCCGGGGTCGGCTACGAGGTCGCGGTGCCGGATTCGGTGGCCGTGCAATTCCCGGGCCAGGGGGAGGAATTGACCCTCTTGATCCGACAGGTTTTCCGCGAGGACGGCGTCACGCTCTACGGTTTTCTTGGTCCTTTTCAGCGACGGCTTTTTGACTTGCTCCTGGGGGTTCGAGGTTGCGGACCGAAGGTTGGTCTGACGCTCATTGGGCAACTTGGGGAAGAGACGGTTGCTTCGGCCATCGTTGGGCAAGACGCCAAGGTGCTCGCTCGTGCTACCGGGGTCGGAGTGCGGCTTGCGGAAAGGATCATTTTGGAACTGAAGGAGAAGGTTGCCGAGGAGCAATTCCAGCGAAAGGTCCTCGAATCGGCTCCGGCCAAGAAGGTGAAAGCGAAGGCGGAGGACGAGCTTGTGGAAGCCTTGGTGGCGCTGGGCTACCGTCGTTCGGAATCCGAACAAGCGGCCGAGGTGGCTCGTGAGGGATCCGAACGATTGCCAGATCAGATTCGGTTGGCACTGCGGCATCTGCAGCGGTTGGTGGTGGACTGATGCGGGACGACTCGATTACCCCCGAGCAAAATCCGGCCGAGGGTGCCTATGAGCTCAGCATCCGTCCTAAGCGGCTGGCCGAATTCATCGGCCAGGAGAAGCTGAAGCAGAACCTGAACGTGTTTTTGCGAGCGGCCCAACAGCGAAGCGAGCCGTTGGACCACGTGCTCCTTTATGGCCCTCCAGGCCTGGGAAAGACCACGCTCGCCCATATCGTAGGGGCGGAGATGGGGGCGACTGTCCATGTCACCTCTGGTCCTGCCATCGAAAGGCAGGGTGATTTGGTAGGGATTCTAACGAATTTGGACCCGGGAGCGGTGCTTTTTATCGACGAAATCCACCGGCTGAGCCGGGTTGTGGAAGAGATTCTTTACCCGGCAATGGAGGACTACAAGGTCGATATCCTGATCGGTAAGGGGCCGGCGGCGCGCTCGATTCGGCTGGACGTCCCGGCCTTCACGGTGATTGGTGCGACCACGCGCCAGGGCCTCCTCACCGGACCCCTTCGGGATCGATTCGGAATCATTGCCAACTTTGAGTTCTATGACCGTGACGCACTTTACGAGATAATCGTGCGGTCGGCGCGGATTCTTGGTTATCAGATTGAGCGGTCGGGTGCGGAAGAGATCGCTCGGCGGGCGCGGGGGACTCCTCGGATAGCGAACCGACTCTTGCGGAGGGTTCGCGATTTTGCCCAGGTTGCGGGCAAGGATGCGATTGATCGCGCGAGTGCGGACGAGGCCTGCGCGGCGTTGGAGATTGACGAAATGGGTCTGGACCGGGTGGACCGAATGCTACTTCGGGCGACGATCGAGCGATACCGGGGCGGACCAGTTGGGCTGGAAACTCTGGCGGCGACCACGGGCGAAGACACCAGCACCATTGAAGACGTGGTCGAGCCGTATCTCATCCAGATTGGCATGATGCAGCGGACGCCGCGGGGCAGGATGGTCACCGACCTCGCTTACCGGCACCTGGGCTTGACGCCGCCGGACGCGACTGCCTAGGCACTGGGGCGCATCCGTCGTAAACTGGAAGAAATGTTTTCATCGGGGGGCCCCAAACAGTATCCGTACTTGGCGCGGTACCTGGAGCAAGATCAGAAGCGTGCGAAGCCGGGCCAGACGGCGATGTGGCCGGTTGCGTTTTCGGTCTTTGCCGGGACGGCGTTGTTTGCCCTCCTGCGATCTATGAATGTAGCAGGGGGAGAAGTGTACGTAGCCCTTGCCGCAGTGATCGGCATTAGTGCCTACTTTTTTCGTCGGAACAACCAACGCAAAGTGGAGCCAACGCCGCAGGAGATCGCCGCGCAGGAGGCAAAAGCCCGGTTGCACCTCTCGTTGACGGAAAAGCGGCTGAATCTCGATGCCCCTGCCCCGGTCGCGACCTTGCTTGAGGAATCGGCACGTCACTGGAGCAGGATTGATGCCGCATTGAAGTCGCCCGCTTGGAATGCGGCCAACCTTCCTGAGCACTATGTTCGGGCGCGTCATCAGGCCCGGGCGGCCGCTGACCTGACAATGGACGAGATCATTGTCACGCTGGAGCCCACGATTCTCAGCCTGGGTCAACGGCCAGACTGGCGCGACGCCGCTGACAATGTGGTGAAAACGGTTTTTCGTCCGCCTGACGCGGTGCCGGGGCCGAGGCCACTGGGCCAAGAGATTGTGCAGGGCATCTTTGCGGGCATTTTTCAGCGCGGAAACTCGGAATCACCTCTGCCGCCCGAATTCTATCCAGCTCAGCAGCTGGCCGAGAAGTTGCGCGACTTGGCGGTTGAGGTGGAGGCGACTAAGGCCGGTGTTGGTTCGTTGCCGCAGGCTCCGCCTCGGGTGGAAAGCACTTTGGAGACGGCCCTCACAGAGCTCAGGTCCATTCGCGAAGCCGAAGACGAGCTTCGCGAAAATCTACGGGCCGGAAACTAACGACTCCCCTTCCTTGTGGGAAGGAGAGTCAAGTGTGTGCTTAGGCGTAGGCGAGTTCGACGATCTTCTTGGCCGCTTCGCGGGCGGTCGCGGCGGGGATGATCTGAGAGCCTTCGAGGATCTTGCGACCTTCTTCGACGGCGGTTCCTTCGATGCGGGCGACGACCGGGATCGTGACGTCCATGCTCGCAAAGGCGGCGAGGAGGCCCTTGGCGACTTCATCGACGCGGGTGATTCCGCCGAAGATGTTGATCATCAGGCCCTTGACGCCGGGGTCCATCAGGATGAGTTCGACGCAAGTCTTAACTCGCTCGGCCTGGGCGCCGCCACCAACGTCGAGGAAGTTTGCCGGTCGGCCTCCGGCGGCATTGACTTCGTCGAGGGACTGCATGACCAAGCCCGCGCCGTTGCCCATGATGCCGATATCGCCATCGAGCTTCACGTAGGCGATGCCCTTCAGGCTGGCTTCTCGCTCAATCGGGTCCTCGGCGCTGTCGCCCTGGGTTGCCTGGTAGTCGGCGTGGCGGAAAAGGGCGTTCTCATCGATGGAAACCTTTGCGTCCGCGGCGATCAGTTTGCCCTCGGGGGTCAGAGCGCAGGGGTTGATTTCCACGAGGTCGGCGTCGGCTTCTAGATAAGCTTGGACCAGTTTCTTGATCATACTGACCATCTGGTTCTGGGCGACCTTGGGGATGTTCGCGGCGACGACGCCAGCGCGAATCTCGTAATCGCTGAGGCCCCAAGCGGGATCAACCGGGATCTTGACGATGGCTTCCGGCTTTTCTTCGGCGACCTGTTCGATCTCCATGCCGCCTTCTTTGCTGAGCATCACGATGAGCTTTTGGGCGGTTCGGTCCATGAGGACGGCCACGTAATACTCTTCCTTGATGTCCACGGTTTGCGCGACGAGGACCTTCTCGACGATCATTCCGTCGGGGTTCTGGATGCTGACGAGCTTCTTGCCGATCAGTTCCTTGGTGAAGTTTGCTGCGTCGTCGGCGTTCTCGAAGAGCTTGACTCCGCCTGCCTTGCCTCGTCCGCCCATCAAAACCTGGGCCTTGACCACGACATTTCCGCCCAGCCTTTCGGCAATCTGGCGGGCTTCTTCGGGATCGGAGGTGACGTCACCGGGAGGAACCGGGACCCCGTAGCGGGCGAGAAGTTCTTTCGATTGATACTCGTGCAGCTTCATGCGATGGTCTTAGGATACCTTGGCCCCCGGTTCAACCGGGGGCTGCGATGCACTTAGAAGGTCGAGCAATCGATGACGAAGCGGTACTTTACGTCGCTCTTCAGCATTCGGTCGTAGGCTTCGTTGATCTGGCTGATGGGGATCAGTTCGATGTCGCTGACGATGTTGTGCTCGGCGCAGAAGTCGAGCATTTCTTGGGTTTCGCTGGTACCACCGATAAGCGAGCCGGCGATGTTGCGGCGGCGGAAGATCAGGTTGCCGATGTTCGGACTCGGGTGCGCGTGCTCAGGAACGCCGACCAGGCAGAGAGTGCCATCACGCTTAAGGAGCGCAGTGTAGGCATCGAGGTTGTGCGAGGCCGAGACAGTGTTGAGGATGAAATCGAAGCTACCTTGGTGGGCGGCCATTTCTTCGGCGTTCTTCGAGATCACGACTTCGTCGGCCCCGAGGCGCTTGGCGTCGGCCGCTTTGTCGGGCGAGGTGGTGAAGAGGACGGTGTGGGCACCGAACGCGTGGGCGAACTTGACTCCCATGTGGCCGAGGCCCCCGAGGCCGACAATTCCAACCTTGTGTCCGGGGCCGACCTTCCAGTGTCGGAGAGGCGAATAGGTGGTGATGCCGGCGCACAGGAGCGGTGCAACTGCGGCTAGGTCCAGCTTCTCGGAAACTCGGAAAGCAAACTTCTCATCAACCACGAGATGAGTCGAGTAGCCACCGTAGGTTTGCTGGCCGGGAATGTGTTTGTCAGCACTGTTGTAGGTGAAGACCATGCCGAAGTTATCGCAATAGTTCTCCAGACCCGCTTGGCAGCTCTCGCAGGACTGGCAGGAATCGACAAGGCAACCTACTGCGACCAAATCACCGACGGCAAAGTTCGTGACTTCTGCGCCTACCGAGGTCACGCGGCCCACGATTTCGTGGCCGGGGACGACGGGATAGACCGAGCCGGGCCACTCGCCACGGGCAGTGTGGAGGTCGGAGTGGCATACGCCACAGAAAAGAATATCGAATGCCACATCACGCGCGCCGACCTCGCGGCGGGTGATTTGGAACGGCGCTAGGGGCGAGGTCGGGCTTTGGGCAGCGTAGGCACTGTAACTCATGGGCACCTGAGATTACTCGCCTCCGGGCCCTTAGTGTTGCGGATTTGATAGGGCTTCGCCGGTTTGAACTCGCCAGAGGGCGGCGTAGAGTCCACGGCCATTGACCAGTTCCTCATGGGTGCCGGATTCGATCACTTGGCCTGCCTCGAGTACCCAGATTTTGTGGGCGTCACGGACGGTTGAGAGTCGGTGGGCGATGACTACCGAGGTGCGATCGTGGGTTACCTTGGCGAGCGATCTTTGGATGGCCGCTTCGGTCTCGTTGTCGACGGCCGAGGTTGCCTCATCGAGGACGAGGACCGTTGGATTGCGCAGGATGGCCCGGGCAAGCGAGAGGCGCTGTCTCTGGCCGCCAGAGAGCTTTTGGCCACGCTCACCAATCACGGTGTCGTAGCCGTTGGGGAGGGCAAGGATAAAATCGTGGGCTTCGGCTGACTTCGCTGCTTCTTCGATATCAACCTGGGAGGCATCATGTCTGCCATAAGCAATATTGTCTCGCACCGTGCCGTGGAAGAGGAAGACATCCTGGCTAACGTAGCCGATTGCTCCGCGAAGGCTGGGATAGCTGAGATCGCGAACGTTGACTCCGTCGATGAGGACCGAGCCTTCGGTGGGATCATTGAACCTTAGGAGTAAGCGAATAACAGTGGACTTCCCTGCCCCGGTCGCGCCGATGATGGCGTGGGTTTCACCGGCGGGAATATGGATATCGATTCCCTTTAGGACCTCGATGCCTTCGTTGTATCCGAATCGAATGTTGCGTAGTTCAAGTTCGCCGCGAATTGGGGCAGCGAGCTCTTTGCCGCCTTCGATCATCTTTGGCTGCACATCCCGGAGTCCAAAGATCCGCTTTGTGGATGCCATCGCACGCTGATACATGTCGAAGGTTTCGCCGAGTCTTGTCATCGGCCAAAGCAGTCTTTGGGTCATGAAGATTAGGGCGGAGTAAACGCCGACCTCGAGGCTCTTGTTGAGCACCAAGTATCCACCTACGATCAGAGTGCAGGTAAATCCAGTCAGAATGAACATCCGGATTAGCGGGACGAATGCTGCCGAAGTTCGGATGGCTTCCGCGTTAGCAAGTCTGTAAGCATTGGAGACCTTCTCAAGGCGGTCTGCTTCGCGGTCCTCGGCGGTGAAGGATTTGATTGTGGTGATGCCGCCGAGGTTCGAATGTAGAGTTGAGTTTAGCTCGGCGACGGCCTCACGAACTTTGGAATACAATGGCTTCAGTAGCTTTTGGTAGCGGGATGATCCGTAGATGATTAATGGAATTGGTAGGAATGCCAAAAGCGTAAGCAGAAGGGAGCTTGCGGCAAAGAAGGCACCGACTAGGACGGCATTCCAGAAGACTTCGATGATGCTGGCGGCGCCACCATCGAGAAATCTTTCCAGTTGATTGATGTCGTCATTGAGAATGCTTAGGACTCCACCGCTCGTGTTGTCTTCGAACCAAGTGACCTCGAGCTTTTGGACGTGACCATAGAGATCAACTCGAATCTCGTGCTCGATGGTTTGCGAGAGATTGCGCCAAGCAACAGAGGAAAGGTATCCGAATAGGGACTCGAAGAACCATGCGAATCCGTTGAGCACGGTGAGCAGCACGAGTTGCTGCCATCGGTCGGTTACTCCGAATGTCGTGGCGAGGAAAGAGCCGTTGCCGCGCACGATGACGTCGATTACGACTCCGATGAGAAGCTCGGGGACGACGTCCATGACCTTGCCAAGGGTTGTGTAGATGCAGGCGGCGACCACTCGCGGGCGGTGGGGACGGGCGTAAGTCCAGAGCCTCGCAAGGCCTGAGGTCGGCACCGGAATCGCGGCGGCTGAGGTCATTCCCATATCTTGGCAGAGGCTGGCGTGGGTTCAGCCGTTCCGGAGCTTGAATGTAGCCGGATCTGCGGAAAATGAACCATAGATGGCCTGGGATTTACTTTGACGCGGGCCAGGGTTGGAGTGCCGTCAGGCAAGGTCGAAAACTTCAACCCTTGGCTAACGGCACAACAGTTTCCCGGTGGTCAGGGGCTCTACTACTTGGTGACAACCATGCGGTCGACTTCTTTGCCGTCGACGTTGATCTGCACTAGTGTTAGCTTCTTGCCTGATACCTTGATAGTGCTGAAGCAGTGCTCGCCGACATACTTCTGCTGAAATGGCTTCCATTTCTCGGGTTGGTTGCCAAAGTCCTTCTCGTACAACCGTGCGCCACCGCCACCATCGACGATGTAGAGTACACCGTTAGCCCGCGTGACTTTGTTGCCGTCGAATGCCTTATCGACCGGCCAGTTGTCCTTTTCTAACTCCGCCTGTGGAGCACCGGCTTTGTCACCTACTTGAATCGGGAATGTGCGCTGATAGTTGTGAACATGGCCGCTGAAGACGATATCAACCTTCCCTTCTTCAAAGATACTGGCGACGGCGCGCATCTGCTTCTCGCCTTGATGCGAGTCACTGCTGTGGAAACCTGGTTGGTGGAAGGTCACAAAGCGCCAAGTCTTCTTTCGGGCAGCCTTGAGGTCGGCTGCAAGCCACGCCCGGAGTTTGGGGTCGTTCCAGTTTACATAGCGATTTGCATCAAGAACCGTCCAGTGAGCATTGCCATAGTCGAAGGAAAAGTTCGACATTCGGGGGTACCGATCCGCGGCTCCCGATTCAAATGCTTCTTGTCGGGCAAGGGGTCCAGTGAGGGTCGGAGTGCTCTCCTGACCTTTGCGCAGAGGGCCATTCAGAGGCTGGTGCCAGTAGTGGTAGTAGGCCAAACCATCTGGGTACCGACCGAGGTCTCGATTGAGGATATCATGGTTGCCGGGAACACCGACGAAGAGCGAGCGGCTAAGCAGTGGGGCACCAACATTTGGGTCGGCAACCTTCGTTGCGTAGTACGGATAGAAGTTCTTTCGATACTCACTGATTCGTCCGTCGTTGTAGACAATATCGCCCGTAAGAACAATGAGATCGGGCTTCTGCAGGTACGTCTGGTAAGCAATCTTGGCCTGCTCTTTATTCCCGATTCCGCAGTCACCGAAGACCACGAAGGAATAGTCTTGCCTAGCTGATTTAGGGGCGGCAACTTCACCAGTGAAGTTGGCGGTTGGGCTTGTCAACGTGTAGCGCACGGGTGAGCCGGATCTGAAGCCACTGATGGTCGCTTGGTAGACACGGTGAGCGGCTATTCCTTCCACCCGGACCGTTCGGAAGCTTGTTTTCGCTAGTTTTTTCGCGTTTCCTTGGCTATATGTCAGCTCGTACTTGGCGTCGACATCATTCGTCTGCCAAGTAATCGCAAAGCTCTTGACTCCAGCGTCCGACTGCTCACCAAGCTGAACAAATGGCGTTTGGAGGAGTTCTGGCGGCTCTTGAGGGCCTCCAGAAAGAAGACCGGTCAAGATGAAGAGGCTAGAGAGCGTCATGGTTGCCAATGATAGCCCGAACTATGTTAAGAGACTGTGAGAGGTTGCCGCCTGTCAGCGAGTCCATGAAGGAAAATCTTTTCTTGGAAGAGCTTCAAGGCCCCGTCGCCTTCGGAAGCCAACTCGAAGTGGATTGTCTCGCGAAGGTAATGCTTGATCCGCTCCGGAGACCAGTTCACTCGCATTTGGGCCGCCCGGACACAACGATCAAGAATGGCATCGTTTTCGCCAACTTTGATCGTTGAACAGTTGCGCAGAAGCGACGAGAGTTCAGGGGTGAGGCGATCGCTGCCGGCCCAAACCGCCCACACAAACGGCAACCCCGTCAACTCAAGCCAAGCTTCGCCAAGGTCGAGAACTGTATAATCTTCCCCATTGGTTTCCATACCGATATCCCCGATGAGGACACAGGCGTCGTTCTCCTCCAACATGGATTCGAGGTCGGGTTGCGCCTTGGTGGTCTTGGGAAGCACGCCGTAGGTTTCGGACAGGATGATCTGGGCGAGCGCGTTACTCGTCATCGAGCTTTGGTCTAGGCATAACGACTCGATCTTGTCGAGATCCACTCGAGAAAACAGCCTCACGCTATCAACGGGGCCGAAGGAGGAAATTCCGACGCCGGGAGCGACTCGTCGAGATGGGTTGGTGAGAGGATCGAAGGACGAAACCAACATCGCGTCAATTTCGCCATCTTCCAGCAACTGGGGCAGGCGCGACGGCACGTCGTAGACGATTTGTACAGGTGAAGCTAAGCCTTGCTCTTCAAATCCGAGTACCAAAGGCACGGCATTGACGTATGGGACACAGCCGACCTTGTAACTCATTCTTCTATTCTACGGAGAAAGTTGCCTCTGCCTCTTGAACCCTGGCCGAATTCGGCGCATACTGGCATCCACATGAGTGCAGGACGGATTGTGAGTTTGTGGGCGATGATGCTCCTTCAGTACGCCATTTGGGGCGCCTGGGCGGTGGCGGGCGGCAAGTACATGGGCGACCCGGTGCCCCAGGGATTGGGCTTTGACGGAGGAATGCAGGGTGTCCTTTTCGGGCTTCTGCCGCTGGCGAGCATTTTTTGCACCCCCGTTATCGGCCAGTTTGCCGATCGCTACTTTGATTCGGGCCGAATCTTGGCTGTGCTTCATTTGGTGGGCGGGCTCGCGCTCTATAACCTGGCGAGTGCGAAGGATTACACCAGCTTTTTCTGGCTAATGCTGGCGTATTCAGCCTGTTACGCCCCGACTCTGGCCTTGACGAACTCGATTGTTTTCGTTAATCTCAGCGACTCCACGAAGCAATTCGGCGCGATCCGGGTTGCGGGAACCATCGGCTGGATCATCGCTGGGCTCGTGCTCACCGCCGTCCAGTCAAGCTCGATGGCTCGTCCGGGTGACCTGTTCTTGCTGGCCGCAGCGTTCTCGATTGCTTTGGGCCTGATGAGCTTCTTCCTGCCGAAGACGCCGCCAACCAAGGACAGCAAGCACCCGCTGGCCTTCTTGGAGGCCCTGCAGATGTTGAAGAACCGTGATTTCCTGATCTTCATGATCTGTGCATTTGTGGTTGGAACCGAACTTGAGTTCTATTACATTCACACTGGTGCCTTCCTTGGCTCCGCGATCTCGGCCAATGGCGTCGGAATTCCGGGGCCGCAGATTTCCACAGTGATGACAATCGGGCAGTTTGCAGAAATTGCCGTGATGCTGGCGTTGCCCCTGTTTGTGAAGTGGCTGGGAATGCGTAACACCATCGTGGTGGGAATCATCGCCTGGCCGATTCGCTACGCAATTTTCGCCCTTGCCCCCAGCAGCGAGATTGCCCGGAACCTGGTTGTGCCCTCGCTGGCTCTCCACGGTTTTTGCTACGTTTTCTTTTTTGTAGCTGGCTTTATCTATGTCGACAAGGTCGCGCCGGTGGCGATTCGTGCTTCGGCTCAGGCTTTGATAGCGTTCGTGGTTCTCGGCTTGGGACGTTGGCTTGGATCGTTGGTAGCGGGCTCAGTGCAAGGCTACTACACGACGCACCCGGACGGACTTTCGGCTCCGGCGCTTGTCCAGTGGGATAAGGTGTTCCTAGTTCCGTGCGTGCTGACGATCATCTGCGCGATCATCTTCCCGATCCTCTTCAGGGGTTCGGACGATCGTAAGATCGACACCGATTCTATCTCTACCCACGCGTGATCGTGACTAGGAAGCCGATTTCGGCTTCCTGGCCACGGCCAGAACGCTAGAGCCCCAGGGAAGCGAGCCACGAAGGATCAGGCTCGCTTCGACACCTTGAACCCTTAACAAAAGACGGTTTAGCCAGTCGGGAACCATGGGCAAGGATGCCTTTGCAGGCCCTCGCCGAGTTTTCTCGACTAGGCGCGAGAGGAGGACGAGGGGGAACAGGAAGCAGACCGAGTAGGTCACTTTCTCCACTTTGAAGCCAGCGGCGGCGAGTTTTCGGGCGACCTCGGGCCCGGTGTAGCGTCGGAAGTGATGCAGGGCTACGTCGTGCGGACCCCACAGATAGGCGTACGCCGGAACTGACAGCACGAGCGCGCCGCCTGGTTTTAGCACTCGGAAGGCTTCGTGGAAAGCCCGCTCATCGTCTTCGATATGTTCAAAGACGTCCAGCCCAACCATAGCGTCAAACTGTCCTTCTGCGAAAGGCAATGCACAGCCATCACCTTGGACCGGGAATGGCAGGCCGCGTTGGCGGCAATATGCGAGGGCAAGCGGACTCATGTCGAAGCTGACCACCGGGCCGAAGTCTTGCAGTGCGCGGGAGATGACGCCGGTGCCGCAGCCAAAATCGAGGA
Source organism: Fimbriimonas sp. (assembly GCA_049317025.1). GTDB lineage: Bacteria > Armatimonadota > Fimbriimonadia > Fimbriimonadales > Fimbriimonadaceae > Fimbriimonas. Next base: position 55,661 of record JBMOJD010000009.1, read on the forward strand.
TTTCAAGTCCTTTTGAACCGGAAAATGCGGCCCTCAGGAGGTCGAGGGCGACGGTGCGGCGAGCCACGAACCACCAATAGCGGTCCTCGAGCGCGTACATCTTGTCGTATTCGCTTGGGTTCAAGGTTTCAACTCAGAAGGCATCTAGTGACCAGTGGTGGGCACCGGGGGCGGCGATGAGGGTCCGAATTTCGTCGGCGGAGAGCCCTCCGGGGAGGTTGCGCGACATCCACCAAGGGGAATCTTCCCAAGCGAGATCGGTCATGATGGCATCGATCGCCGAGTTCCAGGGCTCGTCGTTGGGAAGTTCGATGTGTAGATGTTTGGTAGACCCTTCATTTAGTTTTGCCCCTAGAGAAGCCAGGAGCGGCTCGACCTCGCCGCAGGCTTCGTAGATGAACGTGACCTCACCCTCTTGAGCCCAGACGACGTAGCCGGCGGGACTCTGGGGTCCGGCGAGGATGCTCACCCGGCGCTCGGCATGGACGGGGCCAAAGCGGGGCATGTTCTGGTGGCCCATTCGCGGACGGGTCGCGGCGCGCCAATACTGGGCGGATCGTACGTGGCTTAGGGGTCGAGAGTGGTTATCCAGGGCGTAAAGGTCAACAAAGGCGTCTAGATGCTGGTCAATACCTTCGTCATCCAAGGTGATTAGCGAATCGGCGTTGCCTTTGATCTCTCTTAGCGCTCCAGTGCGAAACTTCAAGGGCGAATTGAACCACCCGTAGCGAGCGTAGTGGGCATTCACGCCCGTCGTGAGCATTGAGAAATTGCAACAATGACCTTGCATCACGTCGAGGGCTCGTTCGAGCAACTTGCCACTATGTCCTTGCTTGCGAGCATCATCGTAGGTGGCCACGCTGCCGACTCCCGCCATCGTGAGGGGGTTACCATCGTGGCCACGGATAGGCCGCATGAAGAGGTCCACGGCCGAGACGATTCGGCCTGATTCGTCGACGGCGACGCTCGTGTGATCCCAGTTTCGATCCTCGGTGCCCTCGTGGAGCGACTGGAACAGCCATGCGCCGACGCCAAAAACGGTCGTCCAAAGTTCCATGGCCTGCGGCCACTCATCGGGGTGAATTGCACGATACTCGACGCCCATCGCACGGCTAGAGTAGCACACGGCGCGCGCCTGGCGGCTGTTGGCGAGGGGTAAAACGGTCTCCATGGCACAGGCGACCCAGCTGATCATGATTCGACCGAACCTGGCGAATCTGCCCGAACTGGTGGCACCTTATCCCTACGAGATTCGGGGGTACCGCGAGGGAGACGAGCTGTCGGGGGCGGAAGCGCTCGCCTTGTCCTTTACCGACCCAAATTGGACGCAGGAGAGGTATTTGACCGAGTTGGCTCGGCACGAGGACACTTGGGAGAATTTTGTCGCCATTGCCTCGGGCTCCGTGGTGGCGACGGCGACGGCGCGGAGGCAGCCCCACAGTCCGGAACAGGGCTATGTCCACTATGTGGGGACCCATCCGCAGCACACGGGGCATGGGCTGGGGTACTGGGTTTCGCTCGCGGTTTTGCGTGAGTTTTTGCGACAAGGATGCACTGGAGCGATGCTCCACACGGATGACTTCCGGATCCCGGCGGTCAAGACCTATTTGAAGCTTGGCTTCCGGCCTCACAGCTTGGACGGCGAGATGCAGGCGCGATGGGATAAGCTCCGCGACCAGATAGGGGAGGCGTACTTTGAAGGCTGAAATTCTTGTGGACTGTCGGAACACTTTGGGCGAGGGGCCGGTTTATCACGCGGCCGAGGCTGCCTTGTACTGGGTTGATATCGAC
>JBMOJD010000010.1:0-55948 GCA_049317025.1 Fimbriimonas sp.
AGAACGTCGCAAGAATCGCGGAGCATCATGCCAAGGGCGGTGTCGATGACGTCGTAGCTAGTGACGCCAAAGTGGATCCACCGACCCGCGGGCCCGACGCTCTCTTCGAGATTACGAACAAACGCCACGAGGTCGTGGCGGGTTTCCAGTTCGATTTCGTCGCAACGCTCCAAGGTGAAGGCGGCCCGGGTGCGGATCGCTTCCATGTCCTCGGCGGGGATGCGCCCATCCTCGGCGTGGGCTTCACATATTGCGATTTCGACTTCCAGCCATCGATCGTATTTGGCCTGTCGGGACCAAATGGAAGCCATGGGGGAAGTCTGGTATCGCTCAATCATCGCCTATAGGGTACCTATGGTCACTCACTCCAGAGGTAACCGGCACCCCTGGGGAACAGCATCCATGGCTTCTGGATCCGCTCCTCGACGCCAAAGTGGTCGAGGTCGATAGGCTCGCCGTCGGCAAACCGAACGTCCCCACCGAGTTCGCGACCCATCAGGATGGTCGGAGCGAGGTCGTAGAGGTTCTCTCGCAAGCCCATGAGTCCCCGGAAACGCTGCGAGACCGTGAACATGCCATCAATGATCGCCGAGCCGGAATTCCGAAGCTTGCCCGGCCACATGCGCGTCGAAAAACGACTTACCAGGCTTTCGTTCACACACACTAGCTCTTCCGGAGCAACCGAGCCGGTCGGGATCGCCGGGAGAGCGACGCCGTTGCGGGTGACACCAGATCCCAACTGACAAAGGTAGACCTCACCCAGGTCCGGCAAGTTGGCCGAGCCTAGGGTGACATCCTGACCAACAACCAGCCCAATGGCAACGCCCCAGAGCGGACTCCCGAACGCGAAGTTCGAGGTCCCATCGATCGGGTCGACGGCCCATCGTCCGGCGACACCGACGGGGTCTTTGCCAAACTCTTCACCCCAAACGGTTGACCCGGGCACGAGGTTGGTCAATTCCTTCCGAAGGAAAGTCTCCACCGCACGATCCCCGTTCGTGACAATGCTGCCATCGGACTTCAGCTCCCGCGACATCTCGAGCCGGGCGTGCTGGGCAATACGGCCTGCTTCCTCCGTGATCCGTCCGAGTTCAGCCAAAAGTGGTGTCGTCATGAGAGTTCAAATGGATACGTCGGGAGGGTGTGGGCAAGAGGTTTGTCCGTTCGGTACCCAAGTTCGTATTCCGCCTGGACCAGGGTATGAATCTCATGGGTGCCCTCATAGATCATCGCTCCACGGGAGTTTCTGAAGTAGCGCTCGACAGGAAACTCATCGCAGTAGCCGTAGGCTCCGTGAATTTCAACGGCCTTGTTGGCGGCATCGAAGGCGGCGGCACAGTTGGTCCATTTGGCCATGGAGACCTCGCGAGTGTGGCGCAAACCCACGTTCTTCATCCAACCAACCTGGTAGGTGAGTAGGCGCCCGATATCTCTTCCCTGCACCATCGACGCAATCATCTGCTGCACAAGCTGCTTCTTGCCGATGACTTCCCCACCGACAGATCGTTCGTTGGCGTACTTGACGCATGCATCGAGACAAGCCTGGATGATGCCGACCGCGCCCGCCGCCACCGTATAGCGGCCATGATCGAGGGCAGACATGGCGACCTTAAAGCCGTCGCCCTCTTCGCCAATTCGGTTTTCGACGGGCACGCGCACGTTGTCGAAGAAGATCTGACCAGTGTTGCCCGCGCGGACTCCCAGCTTGCCATGGATTGCGCGACTGCTGAATCCGGGACTGGTTCGGTCAACGATGAATGCTGCAAATCGGGGCTTTTCGGATTCCTCCTCGAGCTTCGCCACGATCAAGAACTGATCGGCATAGTCGGCGAGGGATATCCACGTCTTTTCTCCATTCAGGACGTAGCTATCGCCGTCTCGGCGAGCATTGGTGCGCAGGTTGACGGCGTCCGATCCTGCATTGGGCTCGGTCAGACCGAAGGCACCGATCTTGGCGCCACTGGCGAGGCCGGGAAGCCAGCGTCGCTTTTGCTCTTCGGTGCCCCATTGGAGGAGCGTCAGGCAGTGGAGGCCACTGTGCACGCTGATGACCACTCGGGCCGAGCTGTCCGCACGCTCCAATTCTTCGGAGACGATTCCCAGGGAAATGTAATCGGTGTCGGTTCCGCCGTAATGGGCCGGGATGCTGGTTCCGAGAAGGCCGGTGGCGGCCATCTGCTCCAAGAGCGTCCGGTCGCTTCTGGCTTCGCGGTCGCGCTCGGCGAGACCGCGAAGGACGACGTCTTGACCGAAGCGGTGGGCCATCTCGCGGATCAGGCCGTGCTCGGCGCTGAGAGAGAAATCCATTCCCAGAAGGTACCCCCTAGAAGAGGTCCATGGCGGCCTGGTCGGGCCGAACGGAAGCCGCAACAGGGGTAGGGATCTCTGACTCGCGGATGCCTTGGAGCATCCATTTCAGGGTGAGGTTGTTGCCAAAGTCGTCGATGGTAGGCCGGAAGACGACATCGACGAGCCTGTCGGGCTCGAAGGATTCGACCGTCTTGGCCATGCCAAAGCCCACGGCCCGAGCTTGCCCGGCCTTCTCGCCGGCGAGGGTGAGGCGGATGTGGTCTTTCGTGGCCCCCATCGTCTTCTGGTCGCGCACTCGCAGACCCGACGCCATGAAAGTCGGAGACGGGTTCATCTCGCCACACGGCTCCATGAGTCCCAAAGCTTCAACTGTTCGCATGCTGATCTCCGACGGCTGGACGTCGAGATCAACTTCGACTTGGGGGATAAAGTCTTCTTCACGCAGGAAACCTGCGGCGAACTCGTGCAGTTCTCGTCGAAACTCGTCGAGGTAACCGGATGGGAAAGAGCAACCGGCAGCCCGGGCATGGCCACCGCCTCGCACCATTGGCGCGAGATGGTCGATGGAATCCTTCAGGTTGAATGCGGGGATCGACCGAGCCGAACCCTTACAGATTCCGTGGGCCTCGTCGATGGTTAGGACGAAGGCTGGGCGTCGATACCGCTCGACCAGCTTGCCCGCAACAATGCCGACAATACCGGGATGCCAGCCCTCCTTGCCGACCACGATCACGTAGTTTTGGTCCAGTCCTAGCTCTTCGATGAGGGTGTCGGCCTCAGCGACCATCCGCTTCTGCTCTTCTTGGCGCTGCTTGTTGATCGTGTCGAGATCGACGGCCAGGTCCAGCGCCCGGGCTTCCTCGCGCTCGAGCAGGAGTTCCAGCGACTTTGCCGCATCGTCAATTCGGCCCGCGGCATTTAGACGGGGGCCGAGACGATAGCCAATATCCATCGCCGTCATGGGGCGTCCTTCTTGGAGCTTGATGTCACTGACTTTTAGCAATGCCTGGATGCCTTTCCGGCGAGACACCGGCAGGGCGGCGAGTCCGTGACGGGCAAGAATTCGATTCTCCCCAACAAGGGGCATGACGTCGGCGACGGTCCCGAGAACAACAAGATCCAGAAACGCGCGATGGAATTGTGACTCGGGCATCTCCAGTTCGCGGGCGAGGCCGAGGCAGAGCTTGTAAACCACGCCAACGCCGCACAGATCCTTGAACGGGTACGTCGAATCGGGCCGATGGGGGTTGATGAAGGCATCGGCCTTGGGCCGCTCCTCACCGAGCTGGTGGTGGTCGGTGACCACGACGGTCATACCCGCCTCCTTGGCGGCAGCAATCTGGTCGAGAGCGCTGCTGCCACAGTCGCAGGTCAAGAAGACTTTGGCTCCCATGGCCTTGGCCGCATCGACGGCGTCCATATGGATGCCGTAGCCTTCTTTGATGCGGTGGGGCACGTGGGTGTGGACAGTGCATCCAATGGTGCCGAGGAAGCGATCGAAGAGGGCAGCGCTGGAGATACCGTCCACATCATAGTCGCCGTGGATGAAGATCAGGTCCTTGGACTCGCGGGCAGCGAGCAGGATTTTGCTGGCAATGTCGAAGTCGGGCAGCAACCTGGGGTCGTGAAGGTCGGCCAGTTGGGGGTGGAGGTAGTTCTGGGCGCTTTCGGGGTTGGCGAATCCACGCTGAGCCACCAAACGGGCAAGGATTGGCTCAAGTCCCAACTCCTGGATCAGGAGGGCCTCACCGGGAAGGTTGCGGGGGCGGACCGTCCAGCGGGCAGGTAGTTCGAGGATTGAGATCATGCTTGGTCTAGACGTGCGTCGGGGTGTTTCTGCCTCACGACAAAGTTGCGAGCCACTCGCGGGCGGCGAGGATCGCTTCCTCGTTGACGGTGTGGCCCATGGCAAACTCGACTACGGTTGGTTCTGCCCCGACTTCCTTGAGGCGGGCGATCATTTTTCGGGCGTCGGCCCGGGGGATGACCTCGTCGAGGAGGCCGTGGGAGACGAAGATGGGCACCTTTAGGAAGTCAGGGTTGGGGGCCTCACGCTCAAGGACGGGCAGGAGACGACCGCTCATGAGAAGGACGCCGCGCACGAGGTCGGGCCGGGTCCAGGCGACCCAGAGGGCCATCATGGCACCTTGGCTGAAACCGGCGAGGACCACGGGGGTCTTGGCTCGTTCGAGGCGGGCGATGATGAGGTCCTTGCTCGTGGCGGCTTCCACCGCGTCCATTTCGATTCCGATCGGGGTCCAGTCTATGTGGAACCAGGCGTAGCCCGGCGGGAACGTGAAGGGCGCTCGGAGCGAGGTCAGGGAGTGGACATCGGAAAGCTCCTTCCCTAGGTAGAAGAGGTCGCCTTCATTGCTACCCAAACCGTGCAGTAAGAATATGGGAAAGGGCGATTCGGGCTTCTCTCGGGCAAGGTATGACATTGGGAGGATGGTGGGCCCGGTGGGGATCGAACCCACGACCAAGCGGTTATGAGCCGCACGCTCTAACCCCTGAGCTACAGGCCCCTCCGAAGTGCTAGTTTACACGTGCGACGTCACTCGGAAACTGTCCATCTGGTCCCAGGCACCAAATTGCCTTGCATTGGGTTCGGTCGGTATCCCGGCGGGCGCACCTATTGCGATAATGTCGGCCAACTCCATGGGTGGTGCGGCAGGCTGCCAAGCGGTGAACTCTCGCTCCAGGAAACCGGTATCGAAGTTACCGGCACGGAATTCGGGATGATCGAGGACATCGAGCAGGTAGGCGATATTGGTGCGGACGCCAAGGATGTGAAAGTCCAGGAGCGCGTCTCGGAGTGCATCAATGGCGGCGGATCTCGTTTCGCCGTGGGCAATCACTTTGGCAATGAGTGAATCGTAGAAGCGGGAAACTTCGGTGCCGGGTCCGTAGCCCGTATCGACGCGCACACGGGGGTGGCGGGGCTGGGCCCAGGCGAGGATTTTCCCAATCGAGGGCAGGAAGCCCTTCGCGGGGTCTTCGGCAACAATGCGGGCTTCGATGGCGTGGCCAGATCGGTGGGGCCAAGAGTTGGGACTAGCTTTGAGACTAGTTTGGGGTCTCGTTTCCTCAAACTTTTCCTCAAAAATCGTGCGCGCTAGGGAAACAGAATTATTTTGGTCTGCTTTTCGACCTTCGCTATCACTTTCGCCACCTTCGTCCGTGGACGGGGTCGATGTCAACCACTGGCCTAACTCATTGGCTTCGCCGTTGACGGGTAGCTCTTCCCCTCGGGCGATCCTGATCTGCCACTCGATCAGGTCAATTCCAGTGATCATTTCGGTGACAGGGTGCTCCACTTGGATGCGAGCGTTGACCTCGAGGAAGTAGAACTCACCCGACCTTGGATCGAGAATGAACTCCACGGTCCCGGCGCCAACATAGCTGGCGGCCCGGATTAGTCGCGTGGCGGCGTCGCGCATTCGCTCCCAACCTTGGTCGACGCTGGCCAAGCCGGGTGAGGGAGATTCCTCGATCAGTTTCTGGTGCCGTCGCTGGATAGAGCACTCGCGCTCGAAGAGACAAGCGACGTTGCCATGGTGGTCGGCGAGTATCTGAACCTCAACGTGGCGCGGCTGCTCGATCAGCTTTTCGACCATCATGGCCCCGTCGCCAAACGCATGGAAGGCCTCTTGAGAGGCAAGCTTTAGTTCCTCATCGAACTGGTCGGCGTGTCGCACAACTCGCATTCCTCGACCGCCACCTCCGGCTGACGCCTTGAGCATCACGGGGTATCCGATCTTCTCGGCAGCAGCTCGCAGCTCGGCCTCGGTCGCCCCAGGCTCGAAGAATCCGGGTACGACAGGCACTGCGCTGGCAACCGCCAGTTGCTTGGCGGCAATCTTCGAGCCAAGTCGCCCCATCGCTTCTGGCGAGGGACCGACGAAGATCAGTCCAGCATCGCGGCAGGCCGCCGAAAACTCTGACCGCTCGCTGAGGAAGCCATATCCCGGATGGATCGCATCCGCGCCGGTCTGTGTTGCTACATCGACTAGCTTGGCTAAATCCAGGTAGCCCTCGGGGCTTCCTGCCGGGCTGAGAGTAACACGCTCATCGGCTGTGACGGCATGGATCGAGGATGAATCAACGCCACTGGCAACGGCGACAGTTCTGATCCCCATTGCTCTTGCGGTGCGACAGATCCGTAGAGCGATTTCACCCCGATTGGCAATCAGCAACTTTTTCATGCTGACCAAGGATTCGGCAGCAAGCCACTGGTCACCTGCTGCCGTCCATGCTTAGAGTTCTTGGGCGAAACTTGCCTTTCTCTTCTCGAGGAATGCGGACACGCCTTCCCTTCCTTCGGCGCTAGAACGGGCATCAGCGAGTAGCTGTGATGCGGCCTCCAGCGAGATCGGACCACCAAGGGCCAGTGCTTTTGATTGACGAACGGCAACTGGGCCGGCAGCGAGCAGCCGCTTGAGCTTCGCGTTCACGGCGGCATCGAGCCCATCGAGCGTCGTGACCTCGTGGACCAAGCCGATTCGGAGGGCGTGATCCGCCCCAAATCGTTCGCCGGTTGTAAAGAGCGCGCGGGCATGGCCTTCGCCGATCTTTCGGAGAACGAACGGCGAGATCGTGGCGGGGAGTAGTCCGAGATTGACTTCGCTGAAGGCGAAGAGAGCGTTGTCGGCGGCAATCGCGATGTCACTGGCGGCGATGAGTCCAAGGGCGCCACCGAAGGCATGGCCCTGGACTCGGGCGATGACGGGGACGGGGCAATTCTGGATCGATTCGTAAAGATGAGCGAGACGGAGGGCGTCCTCAGCGTTCTGCTCGACCGAATAGGTGGCCGCTCGCTTCATCCAGTTCAAGTCCCCGCCGGCACAAAATGCGTCGCCGCGACCAGAGAGGACCACGGCGCGGGTTTCGGAAGAGATTTCTCGGAAAGCCTCATGAAGGGCTTCGATCAGCCGGTCATTGAATGCGTTTTTTACATCGGGTCGATTGATCGAGATGGACTTAATCGGCCCTTTTGATTCAACGTCTAGCATAACCTCAGTATGGCGCTATCTCGTGAACCGAATTCTGTAGCGTCAGAATTGCTTCTCCAACGAGATAGAAACTTCCAGTGACCAGCACGACTCCATTGGGAGGGCAATTGAGGGCGGCTTGGCGAAGGGCGCTTTCGACGGAATCGTGAATTTCGGCCTGAACGTTGGCAGTTTCGGCGAGAATTCGGGCAATTTCGCTGGGGGCGTTCGCCCGGGGCGAATCGATCGGCGCTAGATGCACGGTTTCTAGGTAGTTTTGGATCGAGCGGTAGAACTCGGCGACATCATGGCCACCTACCATGCCGGTGACGAGTACTACCGGGCGGTCGTCTAGTCGAGCGGCGAGCGATTGGGCGAGGACTCGGCCCGCATCGGCGTTATGGGCCCCATCAAGGATGAAATCGCGCCCGAAAGCTCGCATCTCTTGGTAGCGCCCAGGGGCGGCGGCGAGCGAGATCCCTCGAGCGAGGGTTTCGGGATCGGTGACGGCTCCGCTGAGTTCGCAGGCAGCGTAGGCAACGGCAGCGTTATGGCCCTGGATCTGGCCAATCAGGCTGGGATGGACAGTTGCTTCTGACCTGGGTGTGCGGATGCGGAAGCCCTGGTCGAGGGCTTCGACGCTGATTTCATTTCCAACTCGCCAGATGGGGGCATCGCGTTCGATGGCGATTTCTTCGATCGTCGAAAGGGCCTCTGGCGGCATCTGGCCGACCACAACGGGGATGCCGGGCTTGATGATCCCGGCCTTTTCGCGGGCGATCTCGGCGTAGGTGTGGCCCAGGATGTGGCAGTGGTCGAGGCCGATGCTGACGACAGCACAGGCTCTAGGGGTTACCACGTTGGTGGAATCGAGCCGTCCTCCGAGACCGACTTCCAAGGCGACCCAATCGCACTGTTTCTGCTTCCAGTAGCCGAAGCCGATGCCGGTTTTGAGTTCAAACTCGCTGATGGCACCAAAGGGAGTGTCGTCGAGGCTTTCGCCGATGGCCGCGTAGCGCACGAAGAGGTCGGTGAATTCGTCCTTGCCGATGAGTTCTCGGCCAAATTGGACGCGCTCGCGGGGATCGACCACGAAAGGGCTGAAGAACGCCCCGGTGCGGTGCCCGGCTTCGACGAGGATGCTTTGGGTGAAGGCGGTCACGCTTCCCTTCCCGTTCGTTCCCGCGATGTGAATGAATTGAGGCCCGCCGTTCGCCCCGACTGCGTCGGTCAGATCCGCACGTTTGACAAACTCTTGCATCCGTTCGAGGCCGAGTTTCCAACCGCGGTTGGTCATTGAGGTCAGGGCGGCGAGCGCTTCTTCGTAGTTCATCGCTTACAGGGTTTCGGTGACTTTCTTCAGGTGGCGGGGCTGGTCCGGATCGAGGCCGCGGGCGCGGGCGGCAACGAGAGCGACCGATTGGCCAAACATGACATCCCAGATCGGAGTGACTTCCTCGGGGATAGCCTCTCGCTCGGCGGAGCTTGGTGGCGTCACGAGCTCACAGCCATGCTCTCGCAGGTGGGGTTTGTCGCCATCGAAGACAAGGGCCGCACTTCCGGCTCCAGCAAGGGCCTTGGGGCCGTGCTCAAAGTCGGCCGAGGAGTAACTCTTTGCCGGGATGAGGGCGCACTCCATGAGCTTGAGGGCACTCTCGACGGCGGTGCTGAAGCCAAATCCTCGCCCGAGGGCAAAGATTGGGTTGCAGCGCACGATGGGACCGGACTTCTCCTGGGCGGCGGCGAGGGCGGTTTCGACCCAATCATCGGCAGGCAGATGCGGCTTGGGGTCGGGGAGGCTTGCGCCCAGAGCTCGGGCAATTTGGTACATCGCGAGCAGTGACGCGGTGAAGGTCTTGGTTGCGGCGACGCTCTTCTCGAGCCCGGCGCCAAGGAGGACGGTCGATTCCGCTTCTTGGGTCATTCGCGAGCCTTCGGTATTGGTGACGGCCAGAGTGGCGTGCCCGGCATTGCGCAGATCAGCGAGGACCTCGGAGACGTCGGGCGCTTGGCCGCTCTGGGAGATCCCGATGGCGAGGCAGTTGGGGTAGCGCACATGGGTGCCATAGCGGGTTAGCACGGACGGGGCGGCGAGGCTGACGGGCAAGCCGACGTGAATCTCAAACAAGTATCGGGCAAAGAGGGCGGCGTTGTCGGACGACCCCCGGGCGGCGAGCAGAATCATGTCGAACGACTTCCCAGCTAGGGCCGATTGGGCTGCACGCAAATACGAATCGGCTTGGGCGGCCAGGATTCCCGGCTGCTCACGAATCTCACTCTCCATCAAGTGGCCACGCATCCGTCCATTATGGCTGGTCATAAATGGGGCCGCCCCCGGGGGAGGGGGCGGTGAGCCGCCTAGGGGAAAGCGGCAACCCAGGGTTTGGGGATGGAGGACTCGCGTCACCTATTCAAACGCGTTTGGCCCCTAGCGAGTTACGGAGATTTCCAAAGTCCTGGGACCCTATCCATTGCCGACTCGGGGAGCCCGGAATGCGTGGCAGATGGCGATGGCGAGGGCGTCAGCGACGTCGTCTGGTTTCGGGGTTTCGCGGAGGCCGAGAATCTTGGTGACCATGAATTGCACCTGCTTCTTCTCGGCGGCTCCATTGCCGACAACCGACAGCTTGACTTCCGGTGGTGAGTATTCGCACCATGGGATTCCTCTGCGGCCAACTTCGAGGAGGACCACGCCGAGGGCCTTGGCCACATCCATGGCGGTGGTTTTGTTCACAGTGAAGAGCAGGCGCTCTGTCGCGACGCTATCCGGCTGGGTACGGTCCAGGAGTTCGACGACTTGGTGGTGGAGATCGGCAAGCCGGAGGGGGAGTTCGATTCGCGGCGTTACCAAAAGACCCAGTTCAATGGCGGATAGCTGGGAACCCTGGCGGTTCAACAGCCCGAACCCGATTCGCTCCAAACCAGGGTCGATGCCCAGTATCCGCATGGCGCCAGTTTACGCCTCTTGCTGCCGGGTTACGATGGGTTCGGGGCTACTGACTTCAGGAAGGCTCGTCACGCGGAGCATCTCGCCTTCGAAGAGGCGATAGGCAAACACGGCCGCGACAATCAACAGGACCCGAGACGGAGTTTCGGAGTAGGGTCCCGTGCAAAGGACGGCAACCGTCCCACCTAGGACGGCCATGACGGCCGACCTAGCTAACGCCTGCAAGGTTTCTTTTGCCCTGAACCACAACGCAAACCCAGGGATGCACCAGCAAACAATGCCAACGCCAGACCAAAGGAGACCGCCGTTTTTGCCGTCGCTGAAGGCGAAGAACAGCAAGCCCAGCCAGAACAAGAGATAGCCTTTGACGAACTTCATGGATTCTCCCCGACATGATATTTTGCGTCGGGGAGAAATCTATGGTGGTCCCTTTGGCGGGCCTAGTAGGTGTAGTCGCCGTTGTGGGCGTCTTCTAGATAGCGGGCGAGCAGGTCGATGGAGGCCTGGACGTCGCCGGGGTGGACGGTCTCGTTGACCGTGTGGACGTAGCGAGTGGGGACCGAGAGCGTGAAAGCCGGGATGCCGCCGTGCAAGCGTTGAATGCCGCCCGCATCGGTGCCGCCAAAGGCAAGAATCTCGAACTGATGCTTGATGCCGTGGGTCTCGGCGACGCCTCGGAAGTGCTCGACCAGCTTGGGGTGACAGACGAGCGAGCTATCCATGATCTTGATCGCAGTGCCTTCGCCTAGCTTGGTGACGTAGTCCACATCGGTAAGGCCAGGGATATCGTTCGCGAGGGTCACGTCGAGGGCGATGACGACGTCAGGGGCAATCGCCGAGCCGCTAGCGGCGGCACCGCGGAGGCCGATTTCTTCTTGAACAGTGGCCACGGCATAGATATCGGCTTCGTGGTCGCCGAGGGCCTTGATCGCCTCGATCATCACGAAGACACCGACTCGGTCGTCCATGCACTTGCAGCTCAGGAGGTTTCCGGTTTGCACGAACGTTCGGTCCATGGTGACCATGTCGCCAAGGCGGACATTGGCGCGGACCTCCTCTTCGGAGAGTCCGAGATCAATGAAGAAGGTGTCGATCTTTGGTGCCTTGCCGTCGTTCTCACGCATGTGGATGGGCTTGGCCGACATCATGAGCAGGCCCTGAAGGGGGCCGGACTTGCCATTGACGATGACGCGCTGGCTGCAGAGTTGCTGAGGATCGAAGCCGCCGAGAGGCTGGATGCGCAGGAAGCCGTTCTTATCGATGAACTTGACGATGAAGCCAATTTCATCCATGTGGGCGGCAATCATGACCTTCGGTCCCTTGCCGGGTTTGTGACAGATGAGGTTGCCCATCTTGTCGACCTTGATTTCGGTGAGGGGCGAGAGTTCGCGGCGGACGATGGCGCGGATCAGGTCTTCTTGACCCGGGATGCCCCGTGCCTCAGTCAGTTCTTTCAGCAGTTCGATGTTCATAAAACTAAATAGGACTCACTGACCCGGGTTGGGTCGCGTGAGTCCTGGGCGAGATGGGTTACGGTCTTACTCTTCGGTTGGGGCAGCAACGACGACAGCGTTCGGATCGACCACGTTGACGGTGATGGTGGCATCAACCTCGCGGTGCAGGTCGATCTCGACCGAGTAGGAGCCTAGGCGCTTGATCGGCTCGACCAAAGCGATGTGCTTCTTGTCAATCGCGAGTCCGAGTTGGGCCTTGACCGCATCGGCAACGTCTTGCGACGTGATCGCGCCGAAGAGCTTGCCGGCGTCGCGGCCAACTTTGGCTTCGATGCGGACGGAGCCGCCCTGGATCTTCTCTTTGAGGGCAACCGCGGCCGACTTCTCGTCGGCGAGCTTGGCCGAAAGGCGAGCTTGTCGCTTCTCTAGGGCCTCGATCTGTCGCTTCTCGGCGATGATCGCCAAGCCTCGGGGGAAAAGAAAATTCCGCGCGTAGCCGTCTGCCACGGTCACAACGGTGCCCGCTTTGCCCACCTTGGGCACTGTCTGGTTCAAAATCACCTTCATGTTCGTTCGCCTCCGCGTTTCGCGGAATGCTAGCGTCGAACTCCAAGCCCGATGGTGGGGGCGTTCCTCTGGAACACTCGGTCGATTCCGACCCAACCAACGAGCCCATTGCCGAGCACGTAGCGTGCGCGAAGATCAAGTCTTGGGTCGTTGATGTCCCAAAGGTCTCCACGAAGACCTAACCTTGGCGCAAGCTTGTAGTCTACCCCGACTCCGGGCTTACTGGCATACACTCCGTAGCGGTAATCCATCTTTGAATTGACGGTTTTGCCAAATTGGGCGGTGAGCTTGTTGCTTTCGAAGGCATCGTAGAGGCCGAAATGGAATGCGCCATCGGATAGCGGGTAGCTGAACGAGAGGTCGGTCCGCCAGTGGCCGGGCTTGGATTCGTGGGTCAGATCGATGCTGGATTCGAGCTTGCCGATTCCACTGGGCTTTCCGGTTCGGTCGAGGAATCCTTCGACTTTGGTCAGCACAGACTTTAGTTGGGCGGTTAGCTCGGCGGCGTTGGTGGCGATTTCGTTGGCCTTGTCCGTGAGAGTGACGGCCTTTTCGCTGATGGTGATGCCGTTCCTCGTGATGGCTTCGGTGTTGGTCGCGATCTTCTCGCCGGTGGATGCGATCTTGGCGGCGCTTTCGGCGGCGGATCGGGCCGAGCCGATAAGAGCGGGGTCGGCGACGAGGCGGGTCATGGCCCCAACGAGGTCGTCTGCCTTCTTGGCGGTCTCCTTGAGTTGGACCATGAGGGCGGTGCTGTCTTTTTCGAGCTTGCCGCTTTCGACGAGCTTCGCGACGGCAGCGGTGACCTTTTGGACATCGGCCATGGCTTTGGCGCCGCTTTGGATGGCGAGGGCGATTTCATCCTGGTTCGAGGCCATAACCTTGTCGGCTCGGTCGGCGAGGGCGGCAAAGCGGTTCATTGTCGCAGTGCTCTGGACCAGGAGGTCGGTGACCGAGGTTTTGAGCTTTTGGTCTTCGAGTAGCTTGCGGGTGGCGGCGAGGGTTGCGTTGACTTCTTTGAGCGTGCCACTGGTGTCGGGGAGAATTCCCTCGAGGGGGCTTCCCTTTCGGCCCTTTATCGTGTCGCCGGGATTGAGCGATCCGGGTTCGTTTGAGGCGACCACCAATTGCATGGGGTTATCGCCGATGCCGATGAGGGAGGCGGGCAAGACGGCTTGGGTGCCCGCGGGCAGGCTCACACCGTCTTGGAGGTGGAGGGTGACCTTGGCCAGGGTCGGGCTGACGAGCTTGACATCGCTGACCTTGCCGACTCGGACACCCGCGAGTTGCACGGCGGTACCGACGGAGACGCCACCGGCATCGGGAAACTCCACATAATAGGTGTCAAGCTTCTCGGCCCAGAGGCTTTTGCCGAGCACGAAGTAGCTTCCGGCCAGCAGGCCCAGAAAGGCAAGGACGAAGGCGCCGACTCGGGTGGAGTGCTGCATAGCTCCGGTAAGAATACGGCATTGGCCAACGGGACCCAGGTATGCGGACGAATTTTCTTCGGTACAACCTTAGAATGCAAACCATTGTGATCCTCGTGCCTGGTCTGTTTGGCACGGATGAGGTCACTTCTGGCCTGCGTCGGAGCCCTGCCCTTAATCAGCTTCGGGAGCGGTCTTCCTTGCAGCGGATTCGGGTTGAGACGACGTCGATGCCGGAAGGAAGCTATTTGGGTCTGCGGCCCGATGTGGCGCAAATGCCGCAGGGACCGCTGACGGTGGCGGCGCTGGGGGCGGAGCCGCCGGATCGCTCGACACACTTTCACATCACGCCTTTGAGCCTGGAGGATGGGCTGGTTTCGCCGGTTGCGGGCTCGCTGACTTGGGATGACCTTCAGGTGCTTTGGCCGTTGGTGGAGAAGCTCAACACGAAGACCCTGACGCTTTTGCGGGGCGTGGATCGCGACCATGCGTTGGTTTGGGAGGGGCGCGGCGATCTTGCCACGACTGATCCGGCGGATTTGCGGGCAGAATGGGTCAAGCAGATGCCCGAGGGAGATGCGGAGGTGCTGCTTCGGCGGCTGATTGATGATTCGGCGAATCTTCTGGATGGCATTGAGTGGAACGACCGGCGGCGGGAGGAGGGCTTGTCGCCCGTCAGCTTGCTTTGGCCGTGGGGACACGGCATGCGAGCCAAGGTGCCGAACCTCCTGCTGAAGCGAGGCCAGGTGGCGACCGTGCTTTCGAACTCGATTCGGCTGCAAGGATTGTCGCGGTTGGCGGGCTATCGACATTTGCCCTACCAGGAGATGGGCCGAGGGCTGGAGACGCCATTTGATTGGCTGGCGGGCGAGATTCAGCGCCATAACCAATGCATCGTCTTACTGGATGGACCGCAGGAGTTTCGGCGGCGGGATCAAGAAGAGGAGCTTGATTGGTGGCTGCGGGAGTTTTCGTACCGGCTCTTGCAGCCCCTTCTTGATGCTCAGGCGGTTGATTCAGAGATTGAGATCACTTTGATTGGGACCAACCAGACGGAAGGATTGGCGCTGACTCCGGCGGGCACGGTGGCGGCGACCAACGATCCGTTCGATGAGCGGACGCTTGCGGAGGGGACCAAGCCGAAAGCTGACCTGAACTCGGTTGTGGACGAAGCCTTGATGCCGTAAAGCAACAACTGGGTACATTAGGGATAGCGAGTTCCGCAAGGGGAGCCCTTTGGGCTGAGAGTTCTTCGTACTGAAGATGACCCTATGAACCTGATCCGGTTAATACCGGCGTAGGGATTGCAGGAGCGAAACCGGGCTTTTCTGCCGGTGAGCGTCCGCAGTCGTATTGCTGGCGCTCGCGGGAGAAAAATGAAAAACCGCGCGTTTACGCTCATTGAGCTTCTCGTTGTCATCGCCATCATCGCGATCCTTGCCGCCATCCTGTTCCCGGTCTTTGCCCAGGCCAAGGAATCTGCAAAGAAGACCGCCTGCCTCAGCAACGGACGTCAGATCGGGCTGGCCGTGCGCATGTACTTGGCGGACCACGAAGATGTGATGCCGATCTTCTATGCGTACAACTCCGAGCCTCCATCGGGCGCGGCGGGCCATCGGGGGACGGAACTACTTCTGCTCCCCTATACCAAGAACAAGGAAATCTTCCGCAGTCCCCTGGATAGCGGCGGGCCCTATCTGGCTCAGGATCCGGGCCTTCTGGCCGCAGGCGGCAGCTACGACACCTATGCCAAGGCGTACGGTTCGTCTTACCGGTTCACTCAGTGCCTCTACACGATTGCCAAGGATGAATCGAGCAGCAACAACTTCGCTTACAACTTCAACCGTCCGGTGAGCGAGGGTTCGATTGAGTTCTCGGCCGAAACACGAGTGATGCGAGCGGAGATGTTCCCTTTCTTTAGCCTGAAGAACGACCCAGGTTGTGCCCGCTACGGATACGACTGCCCGGGCTCCAGCTACTATCGTCAGTGGGGCAGCACGGGTGGCACGGTGATCTTTGCCGATGGCCACGCCAAACACGTTGCGAGCAGCGGCGCGTTCGACGACAGCCGCGTCAGCCCCGACGGGCGCAAATCAGGCGAGCCAAGCTCCGACCCGGCGGCGTGGTCGGGAACTTGGTACAGCCTGTGTGACTAACGCGTGGCAGTACGCGTGAGTCGGACCGCCGCGATGGCGGCGAACACCACGGAGAAGCCAAGCAGACCACCGACGAAGGGCAGGCTCGCAGCCAGTCCTTCTCCCCGCCAGCTCATGGCGTCGAAGCCATCGACGGCCCAACGGACGGGGATGAAGAGCGAAATCTTCTGGACGAAGTCGGGCATCATCCAAGTCGGGAACCAGGCCCCGCCGAGCATCGACATCATGAGGACGGCGAGGGTGGAGAGGCCTCGGCTCTGCTGTTCAGTCCGACCCAAGGAGGCCACGAGAAGGCCGAAGGTCGCCGTCATCAGGGCGGCGGCGAGGCCGACGGCCAGGAAGCCAGCGAAGCTGCCCTCCACTCGAATCCCCAGGACCACGGCACCGATCGCGAACACGACCGTGAGGATAAACGATGCAATGATCCAACTCGCAAGGCCACGCCCAAGCATCACCGTAGCGGGCGAAACGGGGGCGGCAAGGATGCGGCTCCAAATGCCCAATCTGCGTTCGCGAAGCATCGTCATTGCGGCATCGATGCCGAAGAAGAGGATGCCCTGCATGGCCATGCCGGCGAAGATGTGGGCCCGACTGCCCTTGGTCTCGGCGTCGGGGTCCTTTGTGGCGGTTAGTGGCTGGGTGTTGAGTTCAAAAGGCTGACGCATTCCGGATTGGGCCGAAGTGGTCGCTGCCCCTTGGGTCGCTTGGACTTGCCTCCAAGAATCACGAAAGCCGGTCCAGGCGGCCTTCTCTTTGGGGTCCCGCGCGCCTTGAATCGCGGCCTCGACATTTTGAAGCCCACTCGGGCCGGACATGCTTGCTTGGCTGACCTTCTCCATGACGGATTGCATCAGCACGCCTTGGATCACCTGGCGGTCCATGCCCTGAGTGGGGTCGTAGAGCACCTTGATTTGGGGCTTGGTCCCGAAGAACATCGCTTGGCTGGCGGTCGCACCAAAAGCGGGTGGAAACACCAGGGCCACGCTACGAATTCCTTTGCGGACAGATTCTTGGGCTGAGGCTTCGGCGACCTCTTCGATTTCCAGGCTCTCGCTCGCCTTCATGGCGGCGACGATTTGAAGCGTTACCGGGTCGTTATCCGGGAGGACCACCAAAGTCTTAACCTTGGTCGGCCCCTTGGTGCTGCCCCCACCCATGACGGAACCAAAGAAGAGGCCGATGGCAACGGGCACAGCCAAACTGATGAGGACCGCCTTGCGGTCATAGAAGTAGAGCCGGAGGTCCTTCTTGGCGATGGCAAGTATTTTGTTCAGCATTAGTCTCTCAGGCTCCGGCCGGTTTGGTGGAGGAAGACTTCCTCCAGGCTGCCTCGTTTGGTGATGAGGTCTTGAAAGGCGATCTGGTTCTGCTGGAGGCACGCGACGGCGGCACCAAGGGTTGCGCCGAGGTTCTCGGGGGCGAATCGGATCGAGCAACCGTCTAGGGTTCCCCCACCCACTTGGGCCAGCACTCGGCTTGCATGCTCGGCCTTCTCTTCGGATTCGAAATTGATGGTCAAGCCGTAGCGCGACGGGAGCGTTGAGAGTAGCTGCTCAAGGGTGCCCTGGGCCTTGACCTCGCCTTGGTCGATGATGGCGATCTCGTCGCACATGCGCTCGACTTCCTCCATGTAGTGAGTGGTGTAGATAAGTGTCTTCCCTTGGGTGCGTAGTTCAGCAAGGGTTTCGAAGATGGCGTTTCGGCTCTGGGGATCCACGCCAACGGTCGGTTCGTCGAGGATGATGACTTCGGGGTTGTGGAGCATGGCCACGGCGATGTTCAGCCGACGCTTCATGCCGCCGCTGAATGTGTTCACGGTGCTCTTGGCCCGATCGGTCAGGCCGACCAAACCAAGAACATGGTCGGCACGCTTCTTGGCTTCGGCAGGAGGGACGTCATAGAGAGCGGCGAAGAACTCCAAGTTCACGCTGGCACTGAGGTCCTCGTAGAGGGCGAGGTCTTGGGGGACGTAGCCAATCTGGCGGCGGTAGTGGGCTCGGTCCTGGTCGATGGTCTTGCCTCCGACGGTTACGGAACCGGCATCGGGCCGGAGCGCGCCGACGATGATGGAGATCGTGGTCGACTTCCCCGCCCCGTTCGGGCCAAGAAGTCCGAAACACGCCCCGCGCGGCACCGAGAACGACACGCCCCGAAGGGCTTTGAGGCTCCCATAGGATTTGACCAGGTTTTGAACTTCTACCATGCGTTGAGAAGCATACGGACCGGATGTGCGAAAGGATGCAGCCGGGGCCAAAGGGAATTTCGTTTTGCTTCACTTGGGCTTAGCCTGTTCGGTGGTCTTGGGCGGTTGAATTGGCTTAGGTAGCATTCAGGAGTGGATTCTCTGATCGAGGTGCTTTCCGAACGTGTGCTCATCTACGATGGAGCCATGGGGACCCAAATTCATGGGGCCAACCTGACCAAGGATGACTTCCTTCTATCGGAGATCGCCAACCCGAGTGCCAAGGTTTTGGCAGCTTTGGAGCGACTGGAGAATCGGTCGCTAGATGGCTGCAACGAGCTGCTTTGCCTCACTCGCCCTTCCTTGATCGAAGAGATCCATCGTCGTTACCTGGAGGCTGGGGCCGACCTGATTGAGACCAATACCTTCGGCACGACTTCGATTGTGCTGGCGGAATACGACATTCCCGAGTTGGTTTATGATTTGGCCCTGGCGGCCGGGCAGATCGCGCGGCGGGCGGCCGATAGCGTTTCGACGCCCGAGAAGCCACGATTTGTGGTGGGGGCTATTGGCCCGGGCACCAAGCTCGTTTCGCTTGGGCACACGACCTGGGACGAAGTGGAATCCACCTATTACGAGGCCTTTTGCGGTCTGCTTGAGGGTGGTTCCGACGCATTGCTCTTGGAGACTTTGCAGGACCTGTTGATGGTCAAGGCGTCGCTGGTCGGAGCCCACCGCGCAATTGCCGAATACGGCAAGGACATCCCCATTTTCGTCCAGGTCACGATGGAGCAAACGGGAACCATGCTTCTCGGCTCCGAGATTGGCGCAGCGCTCAACATGATTGAGGCTTTCCCCCGCGTGAAGGCATTTGGTCTGAACTGTGCGACCGGCCCGTTGGAAATGGCGCCGCACATTCGATTCCTGTCCCAGAACTCTACGCGACCGATTGCGGTCCAGCCGAACGCGGGCTTGCCCTCGATGGAAGCAGGCCGAACGGTTTACAAGCTTGGGCCGGAAGACCTCGCCCACCATCATGAGCGGTTTGTTCATGAGCAGGGTGTAGCGATGATCGGCGGATGCTGCGGCACGACGCCGGACCATATTGCGGCGGTTGCGAAGGCCCTCGGCGGCAGCGCGCACTCGCCGAAGGCTCATTGGCGATCGGTTCAGCCTCTCTTCCCTGGCTTCGATTTCGAGGTCCGAACAGAAGCCCAAATGGATGCTTTTGAGTTGGTGGGCTGTTCCAGCCTCTACCAGTTCCAGCCTTACCGCCAGGACAACAGCATTTTGATCGTGGGCGAGAAGACCAATGCGAACGGTTCTCGGGCCTTCCGCGACATGCTGGCGGGCGAGAACTGGGAAGGTCTCACTGAGTTGGCACGCGAACTGGAAGGCGAAGGCTCGCACGTGCTGGACGTCTGTTGCGCGTACGTGGGCCGCAACGAAGGGGCGGACATGCGCACGCTGCTGCAGCATTACAACCGCCATATCACCGTGCCGTTGATGATTGACTCAACCGAGTGGCAAGTCATGGAGACCTCGCTGCAAACGGTTGCGGGTAAGCCCTTGCTGAACTCGCTGAACTTTGAGGATGGAGAAGGTCGCGCCCGCAAAGTCTTGGAGCTGGCCCGGAAGTACGGCGCGGGCGTGGTCGCCCTAACCATTGATGAAAACGGCATGGCGAAGTCGCCGGAATCCAAGGTGCAGATCGCGACCCGCATCATGGACTTGACGCGCAGCTATGGACTGCCCGACCATGACGTCTTTCTCGACTGTCTGACCTTCACGCTCGGGTCGGGCGATGAAGAGTTTCGTAAGTCGGCGATGGCGACCATCGATGCCATCGCGGAAGTGCGCAGGCTCTATCCTCGCGTGAACACGGTCCTGGGCGTCTCGAACGTGAGTTTTGGTTTGAAGCCAGCGGCGCGGATGATCCTGAACTCAGTGTTTCTCAGCCATGCGGAGAAAGCCGGTCTGACCGGGGCAATCGTGCATTTCAGCAAGATTTTGCCGGAAAACAAGATCGATCCTGAGGTCTTAAGAATTGCTGACGATCTTGTGTACGATCGAAGGGAATTTGCACTCGCCTAAGAATCTTGGTCGATGACCTGGATGCTTGCGCGTAGGACGAGGGGTGTCAGCAGTAAAAATTCTTGGCCTCGCGGGCAGCACTCGCGAGGGATCGTACAATCGCCAACTCCTGAACTATGCCCTGCAAAAGCTAGAGGGCATTGGGGCAACAACGGAAACCTTCGACCTCAAGACCCATCCCATGCCATTGTTCGATCAGGACCAAGAGCGGGAATCCGGGCTACCTGACAATGCGCGCGCCCTCAGGGAGGCCATCTTGGCCGCCGATGGCGTGCTCCTTGCTTGCCCGGAATACAACGCGAGCATCACCCCGCTTCTGAAGAATGCGCTGGACTGGTCCACTCGGACGGACGCGAAGACCGGCCAAGGCAACGTGCTTGACCGCAAAGTCATTGCTTTGATAAGTGCCTCGGCTGGACCTCTCGGTGGGATTCGCGGGCTCTACGCGGTCCGGCAGACGCTACTCAACTCCAATGCGCTTATTCTGGGTGAGCAGGCGGGCGTTGCCAAGATTCACGAGGCGTTCAATGATGAAGGCAACCTCATTGACGAGCGCACGGCTGGTTTCCTCCAGGGTGTGCTTGATCGCCTGGTGTTCGTTTCCGGTCGCCTGCGCCCCTAAGAGCGTTCACACAAAAAATTGACCGCAGGAGCTATCCGTTCCTGCGGTCTATGCCACTGCCTACGCTCGGCAGGCTGCACGGCCCTAAGTCTTGTCAAAGGCGCCTTTCCGTCGGGTCTTCGAGCTTCTCGTGAAATCCCGCTCAACAAGTCGTACCTGAACTCGGGGAACCCGGGTTCCCGGCTGGTTCCTCTTTGGGCCCCCCGTTGGGTCTAGGGGTCGAACGTCTGGACGAAAGTCCCGTAGAAGCGTTGATGAAACCTCTGGACTTTGCCGTGATGGCCCTGGTTGGGGCGGGCATCATGACGGCCGTGGCTTGGTACGTCCAACTGGTGCACTATCCGACCTTCCGTTGGATCGCGTCGAGCGACTTTGAGAAGTTCCATGCGCACCACGTTGCCGGGACCGGCGCGGTTGTGGTTCCCGGGATGTTGCTGGAACTCGTTGGCGCGGTTGGCTTGGTGGTGACTTCGGGGAGTTTGCTGGCCAAGGTTGGGCTTGGTTGCTGTTTGGTGGCTTTCGCTCTGACTTTTGGGATTTCGGCTCGGATTCATCAGAAGCTGTCGGCGGCGCACTCGGTGGCGGACATTGAGGCTTTGATTCGAACGAATCTGCCCAGGACTTTGGTTTGGAGTGCCCACTTGGTCGTGTCGGTAGTGGTTCTGCTCGGCTGAACTGGACTCTGAACACTGGGGCTCCGCGCGAGTGCGCCAAACTGTTGCATGCGTGATCGGAATTGATGGCGATCGCTAACCGGGGCCAAGCCGCGCTCCTATATGCCGTGTTTGTCGATCTGCTCGGCTTCGGCATGCTGATCCCAGATATCCAATTGCGGGCGGAGAAGCTGGTGCCCGCCGGGATGGAGAAGGGGATCCTCATTGGGGCGCTCCTGGCGAGCACGTTTGTCATCCAGACTGTGGTTTCTCCGCGATGGGGCGTGGTCAGCGACCGACGAGGGCGGAAGCCTATTTTCTTGGTGTGCCAAGGGCTTTCGGTGCTCTCGATGGTTTGCTACGGGCTTGCAAGCAGCTTCCTTTGGTTGGCCCTAAGTCGGTTGGTAGCGGGCTTGGGGGCGGCGAATGTGGCGGTGGCTCAGGCAGCGGTGGCGGATTCTTCGACCGAGGAGAACCGCGTTGCGGCGATGGGGCGCATGAGTGCGGCGATATCTTCGGGCTTGATTGCGGGTCCTGCGGTGACGGGGCTGCTTGCCCACTTGGGGCACCTGGAGATGGTGGGGCTGATCGCGGCGGGTATGAGCGCGTCGGGGTTGCTCGCGGTGGCACTTCTCACGCCGTTCGAAGCACCGAAGCCGCAAAGCCAGACGGCAGAATCCAAGAAGGGTTTGGCGTTTCGATTGTTGGTGGATTTGCCGCAGCTGCGCCCCCTTGTTCTGATCGCGGTAGTGGCTTGGTTTTCGCTGGCGACTCTGGAAGGCACGTTTGGTCGCCTGCTTCACGACACCTTGGGGATGGGCCAGCGCGAGTTTGGGATTCTCTTCAGTTGGGAATCGTTGCTTGGCGTCTTGGTGCAGGCGTTTGCCTTGCAGTGGGTCGTGCGAAAGGTCCGCGATACGCCGCTCTTGCGCATGGCCTACATCAGTCAGGGGGTGGGATTGGCGCTGACACCCTCGGCGAGCGTCCTCCTCACGGTTATGCCGCCGATGATTACTTTAATGCTCGCGAGCACGCTTTATGCGGTGGGCAGCAGCCTGGCGAACCCGACGGTGAACAGCTTGTGCAGTAAGTTAGTCCCTGCCGACCGGCAGGGCGAGCTCTTTGGCATTCTGCAAGGGACACGTTCGATCGGATTCGTGCTCGGGCCGTTGCTGGGTGGGAAGCTTTACGACTTGAACCCGTGGGGGCCATACCTGCTGGCGGGCGGCGTGTGCGCTTGCGCGGCGGTGCTGGTGCCCAAAATAGAAAGTCCTGAGAAGCCGTAGGGCGTCTCAGGACTTGCCTGGTTCGATCAATGAGAGATCAGATGTTGTAGCTGGCTTTCTTCAGCCATTCCTTGGGCACGGGTCGCAGGCCGCAAAGGACGGAGCTGAAGTGAGCGCTCTTCAGGATGTTGGTGCCAACCGTCAGGGTCACAGTGCCCTGAGGAGTTCGGACCTTCACCGTCTTGAGGTTGGGGTCTTGGCGGCGGCACTTGTGCGGGGCCTTGTACTTCCAGCCCTGGGAGTGCGTGTTGCGAATGTGCTTCGCGCTGTTACCGGTCTTGCCGCTTACTTGACAAATCTTAGCCATGTCGTCACCACGCCACCTTGGAAGGCGGCGAAAGAACACTATACCCGAAATTCTCACGGCTTCAACCTTCCTTCGTGGTCAAAACCTTAACCGTCGATTCGGCTTCGCTCTTGATTCGCGTGTTTGGGCTGGCGGTCAGGCGGGCGGCGAGTTCCAACAGCTTGATATCCTTGCTCGTCCGCACGGCTCGGAGGGCTTGCACGGTGGCTTCCTGATCGTCGGACCGAAGGGCGGAGGTCAAGGCGGCTCTGGTGGAATCATCGGCGGGAATTCGGCCCAGAAGCGGAAATAGCTGGAGTCGGGTCGAACGGTCGGCCGTCGAAGCCAGGCGCACCAGTGCGGGGTAGGTTTCGGTTGCCTTCAGCTTGACCAACTGCTGGAAGGCGTCGATCTGCATCACGTCATCTTTCGATTTGCCCGCGATGAGTCGGGCGAGGACGGGACGGGCTTTCTCGGGCGAACGGTCGGCGAGTGTCCGAAGGGCAAAGCGCGCCACGGCGTAGGGTTGGGTGTCGCCTGTGAGCGCGGCGAACGTGGTCAGGTCGGCGTCGGTGAGGTCGAGCTGTGCGAGGCCCCGAACGGCTAAGAAGCGCCGGTCGAAGTTCGCGTGACGAAGTTGGGAAACGAAGAACGAGCGGAGTTCAGGTCGCTTCTTGGATCCGAGCCCAAAGTCGGCCACGAAAACGGGATGGAGGCCAGAATCCTTGGCGAGAAGATCGGCAAGGAACTTGGCCGTTTCCGGGTTGTCGCTGGCGGTTAGAAGTGCGAGCCCGGCGGCCTGGCGGTCGATCGAGGATGGTGCGAACTGGACGATGGCCCTTAGTTCAGCCGGGTCAAAGGTGTGCTTGAGCTCGCGCAAGAAGTCGTGATTCGGGTCGAGGATGACGGCGTCGGGCGCACCTACGGACGCATAGACCGCAGTGTTTTCCTTCTGGTTGATCAGAAACGGCTTGATGGTGACCTTGCCGTCCTTGATGATCGCGACCTTGGTTGGGATCGTATAGATGGGCGTGCCGGTGGTTGTGTCTTGGGTTTGGTGGGAGGTGACGGCGACCGAACCATTGGCGTAGGTCCACGTGTAATCCAGCACGGGATGTCCGGGTTTCAGGACCCACTGCTCGAAGAATGAGGTGAGGTTGATGCCCGACGCGTCGCTCATGGCTTCGCAGAGGTCGCTGGTGGTCACCGGTCGATGGCGATTCCTGGTCAGGTAATTCTTGATCCCAGCGTAGAACGCTTGATCACCTAGATACCGCCGCAAGGTGTGAAGGACCGTGCCGCCCTTGGGATAGGCGTGGGAGTCGAACATCGAATCTGGATGCTCGTAGAGGTTGGTGACGATTGGCCGCTTGTAGGACCTTGCTTCACGGAGATATTCCTGCTGGAAGCCCTCGATCTCGCGCTCATAGGCGCCGAGGCCCTGGGAGTGCTCAAAGTAGGCGGCTTGGAAGTAGGTGGCGAAGCTCTCGTTGAGCCAGATGGTGCCCCAGTCTTTGCACGTCACGAGGTCGCCGAACCACTGGTGGGCGATTTCGTGGGCGTTCAGGCTGGACATGTTGCGGAATCCCTCGCGGCGGTCGGTGAGGGCATCTTGGCCATAGGTGATCGCGCTCACGTTCTCCATGCCACCGCCGAAGTCGTACATGGCGTCTTGGGCCAGTTTGGGCCACGGGTACTCGACGCCGGTCACGCTGGAGAAGAAGTCAAGGATGTCGCCCGTATCGTTGAAGGAATCTGGGATCAACCCGCCCTTGCCTTGGGGGACCACAAACCAGAGCGGCTTCTTGCGCCAAGCGCCCTTGGCGACATCAAACGGGCCGCCGACCAACGAGATCAAGTAGGTGGCATGGGGCTGGGTCATCTTCCAGCGCCATGTCCGCTTCTTGCCATCGGGACTGTTGAAACTGGAAACTAAGGCTCCATTGCCCACCACGGTCCAGTCGGATCGCACGGTAACGACGGTTTCGCTGGTAGCGAAGTCGTTTGGATAGTCCCACGTGACGGCCCAGTTTCGATTGAAAATCGACTCGCCTTGGGTCCAGAAACCGGCCCGACCGGGAGTCGCCCATCGAGGAGTGAGCCAGTACCACCCACCATTGCCGTTGACCGCTCCAATCTTGCCGACCGGGACGCTGGCGTAGGAGATCGCAATTTGCGCGGCGACGCCGCGCTTGAGGCCCGGCGTCTGGATCGTGAGGTCTTCCCCAGCCTGCTTGAACGTCGTTCCTTGGCCGTTCACCTTGATCGCTTTGATGGCAATTTGCGGCCCGGCGTGCAAGCGAACGAAGGTTGTGCCGTCGCGAAGTGGCACGACCGTGTTCACGGTGGAACCAGCGAAGCTGTACTTTTGGTCGTCTACATCCAGAGTCACGAGGACGTCGATAAGGTCAACATCGCGATCCGGAGCGTATTGGACCTTAGCCCGAGGCGGCGTGAATGGATTGCCTTGGCCCTGGAGGTGAAGTGCGGAATGGAGCACGAGCGAGGCGACCAAGAACAGAGGCATGGAGGTGCCTTTTCGCCGCGCCCTGATGAATTCCTGCTTTAGTTCAGCTCAAATTTCATCAAGGTTCGGTCATCGCAGCCCAAGAAGAGCGACTCTCCACTGGGATGGAAGGCGACCGAGACAACGCGGGGACCGTTGGTTTCAAGCACGCGCAGAAGGTTGCCATGGAAATCAAACACTCGGGCGCAGTACTTGTCGGCCACGAGCAGGACGTCTTCTTTAGGATGGAAGGCAACGATCGGGAGGCCACCATGGACGGGGACCTGGCCGAGGAGTTTGCCCGACTTCATGTCCCACAGCAGCACGGAGTACAGGCCGCGCGTGGCGACCAGCTCTCGATTCGGGTGAAAGTCCGCGCCGAACACTCGCTCGGGCAACTTCAGGCGGAACGTCTTTTGGCGGGAAACGGCGTCCCAGGCGCACAGGCTGAAACCATCCGTGCCGAAGATTCTCGAACCATCGGGCGAGAATCCTAGATAGCGCGGAGCGTCGTTGTCGCGCCAGAGCGACCGAATGTGCCCGCTGGCATCCCAGACGCCAATCGAGCCATTGTCAAACGAGACCGCCAACTCGCCTTGGCGCGACGTCGCCAGGGCACTGGGAGAAATGATCAGAAAGCCGAACGAGCGGGGGGGAACGTAGTCCCAGAGGACGGCACCTTCCCGAGTGTCGATGGCGGAGATTGCCTCACCCGCGATCACGAACAGCGTCTCGGAGGCGGGACAAAACCCGAGACCACGCACTCGCTCGGTGGGCCGGACGCGGTCGCTGAGGCTCGTGAAATTGTGATCGAAGATCGCTTGGTCGCCTTCGAAGACCTGAACCCGCATCCGGACGTCGCTGATCGCTTGGCGGGCACCATCGGGTGAGAAGCAAATGTGGTTGATGCCCTCGTGACAGTCCACGAACAACGGACGCGCAGTGGCAAGGCTCAATTCGGACATTGGTATCTTCGTCTTACTCCCGTTGCCAGCCGAATTTCATCCTTTTGACCAACTGACGGTGAATGAAGGTCTTTGGTCCCGCGTACATCTTGCCTACGACGTCCTTGTTGGCGGGACGACGGAGCGCACTTTCGCGTAAAGTGAAGGGTGTCGCTTTTTGCCGGACTCGGCGAGCGCCAACCGAACGGGTTCATCGAAACGACAGACCTTGACGGACACTTGTCATCATTGGGATTTTGGGGGATCGGAGACTTTTGAAAGTATCGGAAATTGCGCAGAAAGCTCAGGCGATGGTCGCCGAAGTAGAACGGGTCATTGTCGGAAAGAACACCACGGTGAAGCGAGCGGTCACCGCCCTCCTTTGTAACGGGCACCTTCTCATTGAAGATATCCCTGGTGTCGGCAAAACCACTCTGGCAAAGGCTCTCGCCAGGACCATTGGCGGTGATTTCCGCCGAATTCAGTTCACGCCGGACCTCCTTCCGGCGGACATCACCGGCAGCGCAATCTATAGCCAGAAGTCGGAAGAGTTCGAGTTCCGAGCGGGGCCGATTTTTGGCAACGTGGTGTTGGTGGACGAAATCAACCGAGCCACGCCGAAGACCCAAAGCTCGCTCCTTGAAGCCATGGAAGAGCGGCAGGTCACGACAGACGGAGAGACGCGCCCGCTTCCCAAGCCATTCTTCGTCATCGCCACCCAAAACGCGGTCGAAATGACGGGAACGTATCCCCTGCCTGAAGCCCAGCTTGACCGGTTCTTCGCGCGGATTTCGCTTGGCTACCCTTCTAAGGATGATGAGATGGCGATCTTGCGTGAGCAACAGGTCTCCCATCCCATTGAGTTGGTCCAGAAGGTCGTCGATCTTTCCGAGCTGATGGAGATGCAAAGCGCGATACGCGACGTCTTCGTCCACGAGACGATTCGCGATTACATTGTTCAGATTGTGCGGGCGACTCGCGAAAGCAATCAGCTCATCATGGGCTCTTCGCCTCGCGGCTCACTCCACCTGATGCGAGGGGCCCAGGCTAGGGCCGTGCTCGAAGGGGCAGATTTCGTTCGACCGGACGATGTCAAGGCCATGGCGGCGCCGATCTTGGCTCACCGATGCCTTCCCCGCGCCGAGCTTCGCGCCAAGGGACAGACGACCGATAACGTTATCGAGCATCTGATCACGATTGTTCCGGCCCCCGTGCCCGTTGGCTAACGAAGGATGCGGAATGTCGCTGGCTTTGCTCTGACCACTGCTTCTGCCTTTTTGGCGGTGGTCGCGATCATGCTCAACTCGCCTGCCTTGTTCTACATGGCGACGGCCTTGATCGCGACTATTGCCGCGTGTCACTTCCAGGCATGGCTCGCAGTGCGGGCTCTGCGGTTTGAGCGCATTGCCCCCGAAACGGCCCGAGTTGGCGACCTGGTCACGGTTGAGATCTTCGTCTGGAGCGAGCGCAAGCTTCGGCGACCCTTGATCACAGTTTATGACAACCTGCCCGCCCGAATCTTGCTTTCGCATCGCTCGCCGAGCTTGCCGGTTGCACCGGCGTACGACTTGCCGATTCGGGCTCAGTATCAGTTTCGCCCGTTGAAGCGAGGCAAGTATCGCTGGTCGGGCGTGACGGTTGAGGGGACCGACGCGCTCGGGTTGATTACGAAGCGGCGTAGCTACGACACGGAGCCTGCGGAGATGACGGTCCTTCCCTCTCCGATTGCTCTGTCTTTGGATATTCCCTCGGCGGCTGGCTGGGGCATCAGTGAGGCCGAATCGGGCCAATCGCGCGGCGTGGGTATCGAGCCGCGCGGTATTCGCGAGTATGCCAACGGCGACGCTCTGCGGCACGTTCACTGGAGGTCGAGCGCGCGGGCCGGTCGGTTGCTTGTGAAGGAATTTGAGGCCGGTTCGCACGCGTCGGCGTCCTTCTTCATCCAAGACAGTGTGAATTCGGAAGTCGGCATCGGTGCGAACACCTCGCTGGAGACCATGTGCGGAAACGTGGCCTTCCTTGCCGACGCCTTCTTGCGTCAGGGTGTGCGGGTGTTGCTGCCGGCCATTGAGGGGTCAACTTCGCGCACTGTGTCTTCCGAGCGCATTCACGAGATTTACGAGGCGCTTTCCACTTTGCAGCCGGAGAGCAAGGCCTCGCTGGGCGAGCAAGTCATCGCTTCGATTGCGGACATGACCCAGGGGAGCATTGTTTTCGTGCTCTGTGCCGTCCGAGATGACTCGTTGCCGGGCGCGGTGGCCGCCGCGACTAACCGCGGGCTGCAGGTGATTGCCTTGCTCTACGATGCGAACAAGTACCCGGCCCGTAGTCGCCAGCCCCGAACGGACTCGGCCGTCCAAGCCGATTTCATTGGTGCATTGACCTCAGCGGGCGCCGATCCATTTGTCGTCCCGATCACGGAGGTGACGGTGTGATCCTGGGCCGCGTTTTCCGCAACCGCAGTGACATCGGCTCGCTCGACTACTTGCTGACGATGCTCGGAGCGATGCTCGCCGTGTTCTCGGTAGGAATGGCGATTGGTCAGGAGGTCATTGGCTTCTTCCTGATGGGCGTCGTGCTGGTGGGAACGGCATGTAGCTTCCTGATGCGGCGCGCCTTGGACAAAAGCAAGTGGCTGAATCTGGATGGCTACTTTTACGCCATCTTGGTCATTGCCAGCATCGCCGGGACGAATGCCCTCAACTCGATTTTGCCAGGTGAGGGTTTCCCGCTCGCGCTGCGAACCGCCAGTGTGCTTTGCTGGATGCTGGCATTGGGGAGCTTCGGTACTTGGCGCGATGGCACTTTGCTGTTCCAGGCGATTCCTTCGATTGCGATCTTCGGCTTGGTCGGATGCTACGACACCTTCCGCAACGTCACCTTCACGTTCTTTGGATTCCTGATCTGCCTAGCGACGCTTTTTGCTCGCGCTCACTCGCGCGATATGCTCCAGCAGGCATCGGCTTCGGGCTACTTCGGTCAGGAGGCCGCGCGCTTGAACCGCCCCCCGGTTGAAGAGTCGTCGGAGATGTTCGAGCAGATTCGGATTGGTCCTTGGCGATGGATTGCGGGCCCGGAATGGGCCTTGGCTTCGGCGCTGGCGATTATCCTCGTAAGCCTGGTGGGGGCACCGGTGATCCAGGAGTCCGTGCGCGGCGTCAGCGGATTTGTGCCCAGCCCTTCCCTGCCTGTGCGCCCTCCTCCTCCGCCTTCGGTGGTTTCGACGGATGCGGAGGGGACTTCGCGGATCGGCCAGGGGCCGAACCAACTGCGCGACACGATCCTCTACGAAGCGAGGATGGACCAAGCGCGGTACTTGCGGGCAGCGGCGTTTGACTCTTACACGGGTCGCGGCTGGAACTCGGTTTTCTCGCGGGGGCTGAGCGCGGCGGACGTCAATGACCCCAAGTACGTGGATGTGAGCCTGGCCAGTATAGAGGCCATCGAAGATTCAATCGAGATCGAGTTTGCCATCAAGGCAGTCTTGCCGACCAAGATTGTTCCCGTCCCGGGCGAGCTATTGGAGATCGAGAAGCGCGACGAGATCATCCAGAAGCCCGACGGCACGTACGAAGCCTCGGGCAGCACGAACGTTCGGATTGCGGGGCGTAGTGTGGTGGCGCGGACCCTCGACGGCATTTCTGGACGCAAGAAGGACCTCCCCGCTTCGCTGCGGCGGACGCTCTCGGTGGACAAAATTCCCGCTCGGGTCAAATCGTTTGCGACCGAAGCGGCTCGAGATGGCAAGACGGACTACGAGAAGGCCATCTTGCTGAAGCAGGCTATATCGGCGGCGGCTAAGTACAACCTGAACGCGGCCCCCACGCCGGTGGGGCAGGACCCGGTCGAATACTTCCTGTTCACCCAGAAGGAAGGCTACTGCGACCTGTACGCCAGCTCGATGGTCCTCGGGGCACGGGTCCTCGGGATTCCGGCGCGCTACGTGACAGGATTTTTGCCCGATGCGATTGCTTCGACCAGTGCCTCGGACGAGTACAAGGTGCGAGAGAAGGATGCCCATGCATGGGCGGAACTATTCTTTGAAGGCGTCGGATGGGTGATCTTCGACGCGACTGACGGCGCTGAGGCGGTCGGCGACGCGGGCCGGGGAGGCACCAACATTGCCGTTCCCTGGTATCGCCTGCTCTGGGTCCAGATTCTAGGCGGCCTATTCGTGATCGGAGGGGTCGGCTTTGTTGGCTACCTCGCGATGCAGGCACGAAAGGCGCTCACGCCGGCGGTCGTCCTCCGACGAAGGCTCGATAAAGTGTATCTGCAGTTCCAGGCGAACCTTCAGCAGGCGGCGGGTGGCCAACGGCGGCAGATGGGGCAGACGGCAGATGAATACCTAGGGGCTGTTGCGGGCGCCCTCGGGCCCACTTTGGAATCGGCGAAGTTACTGAACCAGCAATTTGTCGCCGCGTTCTACTCGCCAAGCCAGCCAAGCGAAGCAGAGATTGAGACCCTGCGACGGCAGGTCGCGTCGTTTGGGCGTGAGCTTCAGCGCGAGAAAAAGCGAAAGTGATCGACAAGGCCCTGAACCATCGGCTCGTGCTCCTCATCGGCGATGAGGAAGTCTTGCGGAGGCGCGCCCTGACCGATTTGCTCGAGAGGTTGGGGATGAAGAATGATGACTTCGACCTTGAGTTCTTCGAGGGGGGCACGAACAAGCCTTCGGAGTGGGTTAGCTCGGCGGGGACTTCTCCATTTCTGGCTGAGCGTCGAGTCGTGATCGTGCGGAGGCTCTTGCGGGCGGACCCGGACGACGCGAAAGCCAGCGACTTCAAGGCCCTGCCGCCTAGCAGCATGTTGATTTTGGTTGCCGACGATGAAGCCTCAGTTTCTGAGGACCGGGCTTCTAAGCTGCGAACCGTTGCCAGCAAGTGGGCCAAGATCGTGGACCAAGGCGGCGGTTTCCGCATGGAGTTCAAGGCTGACCCGAAGAAGGCGCGTGAGACCGTGAAGGCGGAGGTCATCCGTCAAGGTCGCACGATCAGCGGTCCGGCGCTGGATTTGCTCGTGGAAATGACAGGTGGGAGCCTGAGCCGGGCCACCTCTGAAATCGAGAAGCTGGTGATCTTCACGGGCAAGAACACCGCCCTGACCGAGGGGGACATTCGCCGCGTTGTGGCGGCTTCGCGTGAGTGGAACGTCTTCAAGATTGCCGATGCCGTGGTCAGCGGCCAGGCATCGGAGGCCATTCGGCAGCTTAGGATCCTGGTGGGCTCGGCCCCGAAGGCGGATGATGTCGCCTACCGGACGATCTTGCCGACCCTTGCCCGCCAGTTACGGATGCTTTGGCAAGCGAGGATTTGCATTGAAGCGCGATGCTCGCCCGCCAACCCGACGGCGGCGGTTTTGGCGGCTTTTCCCGAGAAGCCAAACCTGGCGAACGAGCCTGCTTGGCGT
Source organism: Fimbriimonas sp. (assembly GCA_049317025.1). GTDB lineage: Bacteria > Armatimonadota > Fimbriimonadia > Fimbriimonadales > Fimbriimonadaceae > Fimbriimonas. The sequence continues at coordinate 31,835 of JBMOJD010000010.1, forward strand.
CAGGACGCCGTGATGCGAACGGCGCGACGCACAACGCCGGATGCCCTTGTTCGATGCTTTTGCGCGGTCGCGGATGCGGACGCGAGGCTCAAAGGTGCCCTGGCTGGTTACACGCCCCTAGACACGCTTGAGCAGATGGTGCTGGAAATGTGCTCGGCGACGGCGAGTTAGGCGATGGCTTTGAGCCATTCGGCGAGATTGTAGTAGCTCGTCACGCGTTGGATTTTCCCGTCTTTGACCTCGAAAATGGCGGCGGCTTGGATCGCGTAGGTTTGGCCGGTCGCGGGAGGGAGGTTGCCATCGGTGGCGAGATACTCGCCGGAGCAGGTGAACTTGGCGGCTCCGTGTTCGCCGTTGGTCATGATCACGAGGTCGGTGATTTGCTCACGGTAGCATTGATCCATGTGGGCTTTGAACTTGAGGAAGGCCTCAATGCCTACTTCGGTTGGGCCTTCGTTGATATCATGAATCACGTCGTCGGATAGAGTGGCCAGAAGGCCCTCAGCGTCGTGGCGGTTGAAGGCATCGAAGTAGCGCTGAATGAGTTCTTCGGTTATCACTTTACAACGGTGAACTGCTTCGCGTTGACTTGGCCGTTCACGACCAACGAGGCATCCCAAGTGGAGGTGACTTCGATTTCGCCCTGGGGCGAGGCGAACAGCTCCTTCAGAGCGAAGCGAAGGATGTCGCCGTCGGGGCTAAGCCAAAGCTGATAAGTGCCGGTGGGCCTCATGCCGGGGTCCTCGCGCCACTTCCCTTCGATCACGTAGCAGTTCGTCTCGCGAAGCTTTTCTTTGCCCACGACTTGGAACGTGGCCCACTGTCCGCGCAGGGTGGAAAGGTCTTCTCGGCGCGAAATCGCGATGTCGAGGGGCACGCTCTTGTCGCCAATGCTTCGGATTCCGACGGCATAAATGTCTCGGATCGACTGAGAAACACCCGAGGCGAAAACGGGTTCAACTAGGCGGCTTTCCGGTCCGCGAAGCACTTCCGGCTTGTTGTAGGAGAACAGCTTGCCGTCGCTGGTGATGAGCCAAGTTTTGGGTTCGCTTCCGTTCTGGGTTTGCTTGATGTAGAGCTTGGACGGGCGCTCGAAGGCCACGTCGGTATCGGTTTGGATCGCAATTCCTTTCGCCCTCTGAATCCAGCGAATCTGACCGGTTAGGGTCTGGGCTTCGGAGTAATGACGGAACATCTTGGTGATGAGAGTCGCCGCGTCGGGCTCCGCGCCTTGCGCTCCAACGGCTAAGAAGTAAAGGCTAATCGTTGCTAACATGGACTTTCTCCCACTTTGGTTCGTCGGCGCCCGCCGAAAAGTTTGCCGTCCGGGCCGAAACAAAGAGCCAATCAGAAAGACGGTTGAGGAATCGCATTGGTTCTTCGCGCAGTGGCTCGGCGGCGTGCAGGTCCCAAAGGTGGCGTTCGGCACGGCGGCAGACGCTTCGGGCCAGATGCAGATGCGCGGCCAAGGGCGTTCCGCCCGGAAGGATGAATTCCTTTAGCTCGGGCAGGTCGGCGGTCTGGGTGTCGATCGAGTGTTCGAGCACTTCGATCTCGCGCTCCGAAAGCGACAAGACCTGGAACTTGCCTTGCGGCGGGCAGGCGAGTTCAGCCCCGAGATCGAAGAGCCAACTCTGGGTTTTTCGCAGGATCTCGTCCAATTCGGACCCGGCACTGTGGGTGCGAGCGAGCCCTATGGCGGCATTTAGCTCGTCCACGTCGCCCAACGCCTCGATTCGGGGGCTGTTTTTGGCGATTCGGTCTCCGCCGAGCAGGCCGGTTTCGCCGTCATCGCCGGTCTTGGTGTAAATCTTCATCGTTGGCCCCCAAGGACTCGGCGGACGAATTCGGGCAAGTATTTTGCCTTGTCAATCTTTTTTGGATTCAAAATCAGCCTCCAGGCCCACTCTAGTTTCAACATTTGCATGATCTTTGGGGCCCGCTTTGCCCGGCCACTGAAAACGTCCAGGCTGCCTCCGACTCCCATGGCGACTTTTGCGCGGATGATTCCGGCAGTGGCGTCGATGAACAACTCTTGACGGGGGATTCCCATCGCGACAAAAAGCACATCGGGGGTGAATTCGGCGATCTCCTTGGCGACGAGTTGGTCGTCATCTTTGGAGAAATAGCCGTGGCGCGTTCCGACGATGTTGCACCCAGGGTACTTGAGTCGGAGTTTCTCCGCGGCGAGCTCGGCAACCCCAGGTGAGGCGCCAAGGAAGAATATCCGGCAGCCCGTTTCCCCGCTGATGGCGCATATCTCGCCGACGAGGTCGACGCCGGAGACCCGCTCGGGCAGGGGCGTGCCGCCTCGCTTAGCCGCCCAGAGCACGCCAACGCTATCGGGAGTGATGATCGAGGCCTTCGCGTAGAGCTTGTGGTAGTTCTGCTCGTGCTGCGCTTGGACCAAGCCCACGGCATCGGCAGTGATGATAAGGTGCGTTTGGTTCCAAGGCTCGGCAAGAAATCCGCGAATGCGGCCCAGAGTTTCGGCCATGGTGATTCGGTCGACAGGCAGACCCAAGACATGGACCCGTTCGGGCTTGGCCGTCACCGAAACATCACTTGCCCCCGACATCGTGTTAAAGAATACTTGGTTCCGCCCGGAGTGTCTCACTGACAGTGCCCACAACGTATAATTCCCTTGTGAAACCGGCGGTCATCAATCGCGGGCTCTTGGTGATTGCCTTCCTTGGGATCTTTGTCGCCGGAGTCCTCAGCCTCAGTCATGTGCTCAAGCTCGTCGTTCCCTGCGGTGCGGCAGGCGGTTGCGAGCAGGTAACCAACCACGAATCAGCGTTCTGGTTCAATGTGCCCGTGGCCTACTTTGGATTTGTCGGCTACCTGGGCTTCGCGGCTTTGGCCCTCTTTCGGTCGGCTGGGCTCGGCTCCGAACGGTTGCTAACTCGGATTGGGTTGTACGGCGCCGGCGTCGGTGCGTTTGTCAGCCTCGTCCTGCAATACATTGCTTTCACCGAGATCAAGTCAGTCTGCTGGTGGTGCATCGCCTCGGCGGTCTTGATGACCCTCAACCTTGTGGGCCACTACTTGCTCGATCTTGAGGCCCCAGCCGAAGAGGAGACAGGCGTCAAGCCAGATTTTATTCTTGCCGCTGGCCTCGCGGTTGTGGCTGGGCTTGCCATTGCCGGGACTGCGTTGACGATGAAGCAGGCGGAGGTTGGTTTCAAGTCGACCTCAGTGACATCGGGCGTCGAGCTCGTGCCCAAGGAGCGCAACGTCTTTGGCGACGACAAGGCTCCGATCACCATTGTTGAGTTTGCCGACCTTTGCTGCCCCGCCTGCAAGGCGCTGGGGCCACAGGTGAAGGACTTTGTCCGAGAGCACGATGGCAAGGTACGGTTGGTCTACCGACACTGGCCGTTGGCCATGCACCCGAACGCCTTGCCCGCCGCAATCATCAGCGAGCATGCAGCCGAGAAAGGCAAGTTCTGGGAATTCTTTGCCGAAGCCGTGAAGGTGCCGGACGACCCCACGAGTGCGCGTCCCTACCTTGAGATCGCGGCGATGCTTGACCTTGATGTCGAAGAGATTAAGGCGAAGATCGGCGACGATACGGACAAGCGATTCATGCGGGTTTACCGCGATATTCAGGCGGCCGACAAGCTCGGTCTGAAGTCCACCCCGACCTTCATCATCATGATGGAGGGCCAGGAGCCGCGTGCCGTCCTTGGCAAGTCGGTGTTCGAGATCCTAAAGCAGTCTCCGTATAAGCAAGTTTTGAACCCATGAAGCGAAAAGGGCCGATCCTCGTGGCGATGTCAGGTGGCGTCGATAGCAGCGTCGCCGCTGCTCTCCTCGCCAAGCGGGGCTACGAGGTTATTGGCTTGACGATGCAGATCTGGCAAGAGAGCCAGACCGACCCTCGCCATGCGGGGTGCTGCTCGCTGGGGGCAGTAGAAGATGCGCGAAGGGTCGCGCGCCAGTTGGGAATTCCCCACTACGTGATGAATTTTCGCGAGGAGTTCCGAAAGGCCGTGATCGACGACTTCATCGACGAATACGCGGCCGGACGGACGCCTAATCCCTGCGTTCAGTGCAACAAGCACGTAAAGTTCGACATTCTCCTGCAGAAGGCTCAGGAACTCGGATGCCCCACGCTTGTGACGGGACACTACGCGCGGATTCGGCAAAGCGAAGGCCGCTATCGATTGCTTCGGGCTAGGGCGGACGACAAGGACCAGAGCTACGTGCTTTTCATGCTTGACGAAGACCAATTGGCCCGGTCGTGGTTCCCGCTCGGCGAGCTTCCGAGCAAGAGCATGGTGCGCGGTTTGGCGCGGGACCTCGGGTTGCACTTGGCGGACAAGCCGGACTCGCAAGAAATCTGCTTCGTCAGTGAGGCCGGCGGCTATCAGGAGTTCCTTGCCAAGGCCAAGCCGGAAATGTTCTCCGAAGGCGAGATTGTGGATGTGGCGGGCAAGGTTTTGGGTCACCACAGCGGTGTCGCGGGCTTCACGATTGGCCAGCGCCGGGGCATCGGGATCTCGTCCTCCGAGCCCATGTACGTCCTGGAACTGCAGCCCGAGACGAACCGAGTGGTTGTGGGTTCGGATGAGGGACTTCTGCGGAGCAAAGTGCATCTGGAGCAGATGGCCTGGGGCAGCGTGACACCCGAAGACGGGCCGACGCGAGTGGTGGCAAAGATTCGCTACAACATGGACCCTCAGCCCGCCATCTTGCACGGGGGCGATCGACCGCATCTTGAGTTCCTGAGCCCGGTCCGAGCCGTTACTCCGGGCCAGATTGCGGTGGCCTACAAGGGCAAATCCGTGGCCGCAGGCGGCGTTATCCAAGGCGGCTTGCCGCGTAACCGAAAGCTGCAGACACTGGCCATGGCCCGCTAACGGCCTAGGTATCTTTGGGCCATGCCGCAGCACGATGTCCTTGTCATTGGGAGCGCGAACATGGATCTCGTTGTCCACGCTCCTCGCTTCCCGGCCCCGGGCGAGACGCTTTTGGGCGGTCCCTTCAGCACCCATCCAGGTGGAAAGGGGGCCAACCAGGCGGTCGCGGCGGCCAAGCTGGGCGCAAAGGTTGCCTTCTGCGGTTGCCTTGGCGAGGATGGCTTCGGCGATGAGCTTTTCTTGAGCCTGACTTCGGCGGGCGTCGATCCTCGCTGGCTGCGCCGTGATAGTTCGGTTTCGAGCGGAGTTGCGCTTATCCAGGTTGATGACACGGGCCAGAACACCATTGTGGTGGCACCGGGGGCAAACTTCTCGGTCAAGCCAGACGATGTCGCCGAGGCGATTTCGCAATGTGATGCCCCGGTGATCTTGCTGCAACTGGAGATTCCGCTAGAGTCGGTCGCGGCTGCCGTTAAGGCGGCCAAAGGCCGCACGGTCATTCTGAACCCCGCACCGGCCCAAGCCCTTCCGCCGGAGATCCTACAGGGCATCACGTGGCTTACCCCAAACGAAACCGAAGCACGCGAAATCTCGCACATGGCCGTCTTCGATCCCGCCACGGCGGCTCGAGCCGGGCAAATGTTGTTGGGGCAAGGCGTCCGGGGAGCGATCATCACCTTGGGGGCTCAAGGGTCCATGCTGATCGAGGGACGCGCTTCACGACACTTCCCCGCGGTTGAGGTTGATGCCGTCGACACGACCGCTTCGGGCGATGCGTTTCATGGTGCGCTTGCGACCTTCCTCGCCCAGGGATTGGAAATTGAAGACGCGATCACCCGGGCCAACAAAGCGGGGGCAATCTGTGCCACTCGGGTCGGGGCGCAATCAGCGATGCCGACTTTGGCAGACCTCGAACTGGTTTAATCAGACCATGGATATCACACCGACCGAATTGGCCGCCGAACTCAAAGGTCAGAGCCCGCCGTTCTTACTGGACGTGCGCGAGCCGCATGAGCTAGAGATTAGCGTTCTGCCCGGAGTCGTTGCCATTCCTCTCGGCGAGCTTCCAGCGCGCTACTCAGCGTTGGACAAGGAAGCGGATTGGGTCGTGATCTGCCGGGTTGGTGGCCGGAGTGGAAAAGCGTGCGAGTTTCTCCGCGCCGCCGGGTTCGCGAGAGTCCGGAATCTCGTGACGGGCATGAATGGCTACGCTCAGACGGTGGACACCAGCTTGCCGGTCTATTAGTGGGTGCATTCGCCGCAGGCGCAAGCCTGAGTAAGGCGGTGGTTCACGACGTGGAACAGGATAAAGCAGCAACCAGCTGAAACAGAAAGCACCGTCCCGGCTAGGGTCTCGTGGCCATGCTCGCCAAGACCAAAGTGAACGAACAGAATCCCGGCCAAGCCAGCCGAAAAGATGGCAGCCGGGACCACGGAATGGTGCTTGCGGATGCCATGGATCACGGCGTAAGTGCCGATGGTAAGCGTGACCCCGATGAAGATGATTTCGGCCGTGGTGCTCCCGAGGAAATCGAGTCCGATAACGGAGAGGAGCCCAAAGGCAAGGCCGGTAAGGGCGCAGTGGACCGCACAGAGGGCACTGGCAACAGTTCCCAAACGATCCACATTCAGCTTCGTCAGTGCGTTCACCCGACTATGATACCCATCAGGGGTACCAGTATCCAAGATTTTGGACCTAGGACTTTGGCAGGAAGATGCAAAGAACTGGCGAACGACACGGCCATGAATGGAAGACTCCATTTTTTTAGCATCCACCGCACTCTGATTTCCCTTGCTTTATCTCTCATCGTCGCTGGCCCGCTTTGGGCCCAAACTCCTCCTCCCGCCGAAGCTCAAAAGGCGGACACGCCAAAGGCTGCCGCCGCCGAGCAAAAGCCCGAACCCAAACCGGGCGAGCCCAAGCCCTACGACACGGTCGTCACCAAAGAAGCCAAGACCAAGGTCGGCGTCTTCAAGGTGCACCAGGTGGATGATAAGACCTACTGGGAGATCCCGAACGATCTCCTGGGCCGCGTGTTCATGTGGCAGACCGAGGTCGCTGAGCTTGCCCAGAACGCGGGCTATCCCGGTACAGCCACCGGAGCCAAGGTCGTTCGATTCGAGCGCCGCGGCAACAAGATTTTTCTTCGCATCCCCAGCTACTCGATGCGCGATGATTCGGGCGGATTGAGCACGGGAATCGCCATGAACTCGGTCGAGCCGATCGTTCAATCGTTCGAGGTTGCGGCCGAGAGCCCGGATAAGAAGGGTGTCGTCATCGAGGTGGGCAACTACCTGCTGAGCGATCCGGCGGACTTCTCGATCAAGAATGCCGTCGGTGGCGCCGGGGCGGACCCGGGACGCTCGTATGTGGACAGCAGCAAGGTCTTCCCCACCAACGTTGAAACGCGCGTCCTCCTGACTTTCTCGAAGGGCGGCGGAGGCGGCGGCTTCTTCTTTGGCGGAGGTCCTGGGGGACCGGACGCGACCAGCACCACGGCTCTTGCCCACCACAGCCTCGTGCTCTTGCCCGAGACCCCAATGCAGGGGCGTCTCAAGGACTCGCGCATTGGCTATTTCACGCTCGGGTTCGACCAGTTTGGTCGCCCCGGCAATCGCGTCCAGCAGGTCGAGTACATCTCGCGCTTCCGATTGGAAAAGAAGGATCCTAAGGCAGCCGTGAGCGAAGTGGTCAAACCGATCACGTTCTATCTCGCCCGCGAAGTGCCCGACAAGTGGCGTCCGTACCTGAAGAAGGGCATCGAGTCTTGGCAGCCTGCCTTTGAGAAGGCTGGATTCAAAAAAGCCATCATTGCCCTCGACGCACCCACCAAAGAGCAAGATCCGAATTGGGATGCAGAGGATGCACGATACAGCGTGATCCGATGGGCTCCTTCTCGGATCGCAAATGCTATGGGACCCTCGGTCCAGGATCCTCGCTCGGGCGAGACGATCTCGGCCCACATCATCTTCTGGCACAACATTCTCGACTTGGTTCAGAAGTGGTATTTCGTCCAGTGCGCGGCAATCGACCCGAGGGCGGCCAAGCTGCCTCTTCCTGACCCATTGACGGGTGACCTCATTCGGTATGTGACGGCGCACGAGGTGGGCCATACGCTTGGATTGGAGCACAACTTCAAGGCCAGCGTCGCTTACAGCATCAAGCAACTTCGCGATCCTAAGTTCGTGAAGAACAATGGTGTCTCGGGCTCGATCATGAGCTACTCGCGCAACAACTATGTGGCGCAGCCGGGTGATGGCATCAGCTATTCGACCAACGGCTTCATCGGACCGTACGACTTCTTTGCCATCCATTACGGATACGCGCCGATTCCGGAAGCGAAGACGCCGTACGCGGAGAAGGCCACCCTCGACAAGTGGCTATCGCGCCAGGTGAAGGACCCAACGGTTCGGTTTGGCAACTACAAGTATTCGCAAGATCCGACCACGACGAGTGAGAACATCAGCAATGACCCGGTCGAGGCGACCCGACTTGGGTTCTTGAACCTGAAGCGAGTGGCCAACGAGAAGCTGTTTAAGGCGACGACGACCTACGGGGAGGATTATGACTTCCTGCGCAGCGTCTACGGCGAGGTTATGACCCACTCGATCATCTGGACTTTCCACGTGCTGGGCACGGTTGGTGGTGTAGTCGAGACGGACTATCACGCCGGTCGAGGCGGCGATGTGTTCGCGCCGGTTCCCAAGGAACAGCAACAGAAGGCCGTTCGATTCTTGCTGACGACAGCGCAGAAGACTCCGCTGGAGATCACTTCGCCCAACGTCCTTAAGAAGATCGAGCCAGATGGCTACCTCTCGAACATCTCTGGCTACCAGAACATGATTCTGCGAGGGCTGCTGAGTGAGGGTTCGGTGCGACGACTCTTCGATTGGGAATCGCTCCAGGGATCGAAGGCGTACACCGTTCGCGAGTTGCTGAACTCGATTACGTTTGGGGTTTGGAACAACCCGACTCAGGGCGACTTCTCTCGCCGCTCGTTGCAGAGACAGTACTTGTCGACTTTGGATGCACGTCTCAACGGGGCATCGAAGACGACAACGGACCTGAGGCTCTACATTCGCGCTGACCTGAAGAACCTCGCTGCGACCCTGGACAAGGCTCTTAAGCAAAAGCCGAGCCAGGTCCAAGCCCTGCACTTGCAGGAATCACGCAAGGAAATCGAGCGCATTCTCGCCGGTCGACCGGCCCCGGGCAGTGCGGGCGCGAGCCAGAACAGCTTCATGCAGTTCTTCCGCAATGCGTCGAAGCATGATGGAGACGGATGCTTCGCGGACGGCACGTTCGTGCGCGAAATGAAGCGCAAGTATCCCGACCTCTTCGTTGGGAACTAGCGTCTCTTGAAGGCGGCAAGCTGAATCTTCAGCTTGCCGCCTTTTCGGCGATACCTTCGGGGAGGCTGGCGAGGAAGGTGGCCTCGTCGATGACTGGGATTCCGAGTTGTTCGGCCTTCGCCAGCTTTGACCCTGCCCCGGGTCCCGCGACCACGAGGGTCGTGTTCTTGCTGACGCTTCCGGCGGCTTTGCCGCCGAGTTGGACCACAATGGCTTCGGCGGCTTCGCGGGTGACTCGCTCAAGCTTGCCGGTGAAAACGAGCGTTTGGCCGCTGAACTGATCTCCCACAGGGCCCGCTGTTTCTTCCGGGCGCACGCCGAGGTCGCTTAGCTCATCCAAGAGACTCTTGTTGGCGGGGTCCTCTAGCCAGAGTACGATCTCGGCGGCCGTTGGCGCGCCGATGCCGTCTACTTCCACGAGCGAGGCTTCGGTGGCACTCTTGAAAGCTTCTAGGGTTCGGAAATGCCGGGCGAGGTCGGCAGCGGTCTTTTCGCCAAGCATTCGGATACCGAGGCCGTTCAGGAACCGGGCGAGGGGTCGGGTTTTCGAGGCCTCGATAGCGGCGAGGAGGTTGTCGACACTTTGTTGGCCCATTCGGTCGAGGTTGACGAGCTCGTCTCGGCGTTCGTGGAGGCGGTAGATGCTGGCAAGGTCGGTGAGGAAGCCCAGTTCGAGGAAGCGACTGATCTGCTTGTCGCCGAGGCCCTCGATCTCCATGGCGCGGCGGGAGGCGAAGTGCCAGAGCTTGGCCGTCACTTGGGCAGGGCATTGCGGATTCGGGCAGCGAAGGGCCACTTCGCCAGGCTTCCTGACCAAACCTGAGTCGCACTCGGGGCAGTTGGTGGGCTCCGTGGGCTTCTCGGGGTCGCCGATACGTTTGTCGAGGACGGGACCGACCACTTCGGGGATCACGTCGCCCGCGCGCTGGACGCTCACAGTGTCGCCGACCCGGACATCCTTCCGACTGAGATCTTCGAAGTTATGCAGGGTCGCGCGGCTGACGGTGGCTCCGCCCACGAACACGGGGGAAAGGATTGCGACCGGACTGACAACACCAGTACGCCCGACCTGCCAGGCGATGTCTTCGAGGGTGGTGAAGGCCTGCTCGGCGGCGAACTTGTAGGCAATGGCCCAGCGGGGTCCGCGGGCAGTGAATCCGAGGTCGGCCTGTTGGTCCAGGCGGTCGACCTTGATGACGACGCCATCGATGCCAAACGGGAGGTTTCCTCGCAATTGGTTGATCTCTTCAACTCGGGCGATCACTTGTTCGATGCCGGTGCGGAGCTGGGTTTCATCGCGGGTTGGGAATCCGAGTTCCTTGAGCCGGGCTTGGATGCCGCTTTGCGTTTCGGCGAAGCCTTCGTTAGCACCGAGGCCGTAGGCGAAGAAGTTGAGTTTGCGCTTCGCGGTGAGGCGGCTGTCGAGTTGGCGCAGGCCACCCGAAGCTGCGTTTCTTGGGTTCACGAAGGCGGCCTCACCGGCTTCGAGTCGAATTCGATTGAGCTCGGCGAAGACGCTTTTCAGCATGACGACCTCGCCTCTGATCTCGACGCGACCGGGCAGGGGTTGGCTCAGGCGGAGGGGGAGGCCCCGGATGGTGCGAGCGTTTTCGGTAACGACTTCGCCATTGGTGCCGTCGCCGCGCGTTGTGGCGATCTCCAGGAGGCCGTCGACATAGGTTAGCGAGATCGAGGCGCCGTCAAACTTGAGCTCGACTAGGTAGCTGACGGGGCTGGTGCCCAGGAGCTTGGTGTTTCGCTCGTCGAAGGCCCGTAGTTCATCGGGGCCGAAGGCGTTGTCGAGCGAGAGCATGGGGACGCCATGGCGATGGGTGGCGAAGCCATCGATTGGGGGAGCGCCGACCCTTAGAGTCGGCGAATCGGGCGTTCGCAGTTCTGGATTGGCCGCCTCGATTTCCTCGAGTTCACGAAAGAGGGCATCGAACTCACTGTCGGAAATCTCGGGCTGATCGAGCACGTGGTAGAGGTAGAGGTGATGCTCCAACTGTCGGCGCAGCTCGCTGGCTCGGGCCTCAAGGTCCATCGCACAAAACTACCCCAAGCCGCTAGTCGGAACAAAGCCCGTCCAGTCGCCAATGTAGAGCACTTCTTCCTCAAGTTCGGCACCCATTTGCTCGCGCACAACGTGACGGACATGGGAGGCGAGTGAGCGGATCTCGGTGGCGGTTGCCCCGCCCATGTTGAGGATGAAGTTGGCGTGGCGCACCCCGACGGCGGCCCCGCCGATGCGAAATCCTTTGAGGCCGCAGGCTTCGATTAGGTACCCAGCGGGGACGATTCCCTTTTCTCGCAGCGGGGCAGGCAGTCCGGGAAGGCGATTGGCAAGTTCTAGATCTTGGACGTTCTTGAAGAACGAGCCTGCGCTGGCCTGGGGGGGCTGCTTGCCGATCCGTTGACGCTGGTATTCACGGGCTTCGTCGTAACCTGGTTTTTGCTCGCCGGATGGGAGTCGAAGAGTCACGCTCAGGATGGTGGCCGTCGCGGGATTTGGACGTCTCAGTTTGGAGTCACGGTAGGAGAATTCCATCCACTCGGGGCCAACGTTTGCTCTCTTGCCCTCGGTCGCGACCTCAAGGGAGACAATGAATTCCTCGATGCTGCTGCGGTAGGCACCGGCGTTGCTCACAAGGGCGCCGCCGAGGGTGCCGGGGATGCCGACGGCAAACTCTAGGCCGCGCAGCCCGCACTGAAGGGTTTTGAGAAAAAGGTCTTGGAGCCCGCAGCCACTCTCGGCAACCACGAACCGGCCGGGGCGAACTTCTATGGACCTCGCCCGGTTGTGGATGACCAAGCCGGGTACGCCTAGGTCGCTCGGGAGGACATTGCTCCCCCAACCCAAGATGGTTGCCTTGGTGCCGTCGCGCTGAGCGCGAATCGAAAGGTCGGCGAGCTCTTGGGAGGAACTCGCGGTGGCAAACCACTCGGCTTCTCCCCCGACCCGGAGGGTGGTGTAGGGTCGAAGCGAAACTTGGCTTCGTAGGTCGTTCATTGCTCGCCCCGGTAGGGCTTTTTGGGCGTCGAGATGCTGGGCTCGGCGAAATAGGCAGGCAAAAGGTTGGCTGCCGATTGATGCTCGATCTCGGCTACAAGGGCAGCAAATCTCTCGGCTTTTGGAAAAGTTGGCTTTTCAAAGAGAGGCCCATAGCCTATTGCCTCTTGAGTTGGGAGTCCGGCTTGGCGCGTGGGCTCTTCCCCAGGGCGACGGATGAATACCTCGCCTCTCTTGCTCGGAACGACCACGGTCTGAGTTGCCGAGATCAGATCAAAGGCTGTCCGTCCCCAGGTCGGCAGTCCATGGGCCCATGCCATTGTCTTGGCGATGGCGACACCTACTCGGACGCCGGTGAAGCTGCCCGGACCGAGATCCACGGCCACACACGTCGCCTCCTTCAGGTCAACAGTTTCACGAAGCTCGGACAAAAGTTTCAGGATGGCCTCGCTGGCGCGCTGGGGCGCGACTTGCTCACCGGACCACACGACCTTGCCATCTGCATCGATCCACGCCACGCTGGCGAGTGGGCTCGATGTGCTGATCGCAAGAATCATCCGCGCTCCAAACTCATCAGATCCAGAAGCTCGTTGATAGCAACTTGCAGGCGCGAAGAATCCTGCACATTGCCGGACCAAGTCAGCAGCAAGTACAGATCAAGGCTGGTGACCACGGCGTCCAGCGTCTGGAGGTTTCCGGCGGCCGAAGTGCCTTCGCGGAAGATAGAACTGGCCAGGAAGCCGGCCTTGTTCGCCGACATGGGCCGTTCCGATCTGTTCTTCACGCCGTCCAACTTCGCCAAGTTCAGGCCGGCCCGGCGCAACAAGGCCTGGTTGGCTGCTTCCTCGGCGGCGACAGCCCGGACTTCACCCTTCAGGGTAACCCCGAGCCCTGAGTTCTCTAGTTCGAATTGCCGCTCGGGGAGAGCCTTGAATGTCCAACCGTTGGTGTATCCGATCCGAACCTTGGTCTCGCCGAGCATGAGGTCGCCCACCACTGGGGCTTTTTGCTTCGCACTTCCCTTTGCTTGATCATCAATCTTCGTGATCCTTTTGCTGGGTTCAGGCTTTGGCTGTTCGCGGGGCGCCTTTGGGGTTCGCTTTGTTTCCTTGATCGGCGTGCGGCTCGGGTCCTCTGGCTCGAGCGCGGTCCCATCCAGGGTCCGGAGCGACTCAAGCACATTCAAGAAATCGTATTCAGCTTGGTCGTATTGCTCGCGGGGTGCGGTGAGGCGGAAGAGGAGCTTGCGGTTGGCCTTGGCGTAGAGCAACCCAGTGAGGCGCAATCCGGGCTGGATGTCGTTGGCAATCTCGACCTTAGTGAGCAAGAGCGGCGCACCGAGGATTTCTTGAGTCCATTGGCGCAGAACCTTATGCTGCAGTTGCTCGTTGGCCCTGAGTTGGATGGTCTGCCAAAGATCGGGAGGGGCCGAGAACCCCGTGACATTGACGACTAGCTCGGCTTGGCGCGTGGTCCCTTGCAGGGGGATCATGATCGTCGTGCTGAACTTATCCTTCTTCCCCACCACCCAGGCCTTCGGGTGCTGGAAGGACAGCCCGAGGTCACGATCGGTGAAAGTCGCGAGTCCTTGCTGTCCCATCGACAGCGAGCTGAGGGCGAGAAGTGCCACGGAAAGCATGAGTGAAGTATGGACGACCGAACGCCTACAGCATATCGATAAGGGGCAACAGCAACACGAATCGGGCCCCATGACCCCACTCTCCGATCTCAAAAACCTCACCGCCGTGGGCATCGAGTATGCCCTTCACGATGGATAGGCCAAGCCCCATGCCCTTGACGCGCTTGCTGAAGAACGGCTGGAAGATGCGTCCCTTCTGGTCTTCTTCGATGCCGGGACCCGAGTCTTCAACCTCGATTTTGGCGAATCGTTTGAAGCGAGATGCCCGGGTTTGAGGGTAGGTTGCCGACGCGACGAGTTCGGTGCTAACTCGTAAGGTTCCGGTGGACATGTGGTTCAGTGCATTCTCGATCAGCTCGGAGACGGCGCGCACAAGCTTCTGGGGGTCGAACTCAATGAGGGGCAACGTCGGATCGTAATGGGTTTCCAAGGCTACTTCCGTTCGCTTCGGGAAGACTTCGTGGACGGTCTGGTCGACCAGCTGGTTCAGGTCGGCGGCCTGACGCTGGACCTGGGTGGCGGAGACGAAATCGCGAAAGTCACGGAGAATCTCCTCGATCCGCTGGACGTTGATGGAAAGGCTTCGCTGGAGCGAGGTGAACTCTTTGACATCCATCTCGGGCGAGTTCAGGAGGTGTTTCATCTCGTTGATGTCGCCTTTGAGTGCAAACACCCGATTGCCGATCATATGCGAGGACTTGGCGCTGAGCTCGCCCCATGCGATCATCCGCTCCGAACGGATGATCTTTTCAAAGTTGCGAAGATTTTCGAGGCCAGCGGCGACTTGCTCGGCAATGGCTTCGAGCAGGCGGCGGTCATCTTCGGTGAAGCGGTTATCCAAGAAAGCGTTGTTGGTCCGACGGCGAAGGACGCGGATGACACCAATCGACTTGTTTCGGACGACGATCGGCACGGCTAGGTAGCTGACCACGGTCTCGCCGGGGAACTCGACATACTTTCCCAGCCATCGAGGGTCGTTGTCCGGGTCATGGACCAGGACAGTCTCGCCCTTGTCGGCCACCCAGCCAGTAAACCCTTCGCTGCGACCGTAGGAGATCTGGCCGACCTGCCCTCGCAAGCGACCACTGGTTCCGCGAAGGACAAACTGGTCGGTTGTCGGCTCGAGGACGAACACCGAGCAAGCCTGAAAGCTCAGGGTGTTTTCAGCAATGTGGATGACGCGGTCGATCAGGGCTTCTTCCGTGAGAACGCTATCGAGGGCGGAGCCAATCTCTATGAGGGCGTCTTCGCGGTTCCCTTGCTCGCGGCGCTCGAGAAGGATCGCGATGAGGTCGCCAAGCACCTGAACGGTCTGGAGGTCGTCATCACTGTAGGCATCTTCAAGGTCAGATTCGGCGTTGAGGACGGCGCGCACGCGCCCATGGCGGTCGCGAATGGGGATTGCCATCTCGCTTCGTGTGGAGGCAAACATCTGCCGATAGGCGCTGACTTCGGAGACGTTGCCAGTGCGAAAGCCTCGACCCGTGGCTGCCACCGAGCCGACAATTCCATCCTCACGTCCAATGTCGAGGAGCAGGTCTCCGCTCTCAGCGAGCCGGACAAAGTCGTCCCCGGCGCCATGCCGGATCTCCATCACGCCGAGTTCATCATTCAGCACGGCGAGGATGACGTGACGGCTCGGGGTGACGTCCAGAGCCGATCTGCACAACTTCTCGATGGCACTGCTGACGTTCTCCCCTTTCGCCACGAGGGCGATGAGGGGAGCCAGTTCGCGAAGGCCGAGGGTGGACTTACTTTCCACGAACAGGTTTGCCCTGCATGTTGACGTAGGTATCGCGCTGTTTGGTCGTAAGCAGGGCCAGCAGCTTCTTCTGGGTGTCTTCCTCGATTTTCTTGACGGTGGGCCGAATCTTCAAATTGGCGGCCTGCATCTTGCCCCGCACCTCGTTTTGCAGTCGGTCCTGATCGGCGGCGTCCTTCGGCTTGACGGTTCGGTACGGCTTGAGGGTTGCTTCCAGGGTGTCGCGTTGAATCTTGGTGGCCGCATCGCGGCCCTGGGTGTAGACGGCCTGCATTTTCTTCAGGGTCTCGGTCGGGACTCCGGCTCGCTTCCCTACTTCGGGGTCGAGAATGCCGATCAGGCCCAATCGCTGCAAGGAGACTTCGCGGAGGCGACGCACTTGGGCGGGGCTCAGCTCGCCCAGGACTCCGGCCTTGAGTTTGTTCATGAAACCAAGAACCTTCGGGTCAGGCTGAGGCATGGTGCGAGGGTCTTTGCCCTCCTTTTTCAGCTCTTCCATGTATGCGGTCGCACTCTGGTCGAATGCCTTGGCGAACTCGTTCATCCGGTTTCGCTGGGCTTCGGTGACGCCCATGTCGGCCTGGACTTTCTTGTCTTGGAGGACTTGGATGTTGGCGAGGCGGTAATCGAAGGCGTCGATGGTCTGGGCTGTGCCGACGGCAGCCAAGCCTAAGGTCGCAAGTACAACAATCGTATTCAATCGCATCTATTTCTCTCTACGCAACATCGTCCAGAGACGAACCACCGTCATGATGGACCACTTGGACACGCAAGCCCATCCCAATCTGTTCTACCGCCGTCAGAAACGCCGGGTTGGGCGTTACATGACGAACCAGGTAGATTGGCACCGCGGCCGAGCCTTGAATAATACGCAGTTCGACTTGATAATCTCCCGGAAACTCCTGGATTAGGTCTCGCAACCGGCACATTTGGGCCTCAGTCGCACGGCGGATGTCCATGCTCACCAATCCCGAGCCCCCGCCGCCGCCGGTGTAACCGAGGTCGAGGGAGACTTGGATGGGCTTGCAGTCCTCCACTCGAATCTCGACAGACTTCTCGCCCCGCATCTCGCGGTGCATCACGTAACCGGTGATTTGGACGACGGAATCCTTGGCAATCACTTCGCGCAAGCGGGCATACGAACTCGGGAAAGCGATCGCGCCGATCTGGCCGCTGAAGTCTTCGAGGACAAGGTTCGCCATCTTCTCGCCCTTCGCCTTGGTTACAATCGTTCGCACGCTACTGATGACTCCAGCTAGTCGAACCTGGACGCCTTCGTCGAGTTCCAGAGCATCAGTGCAACGGTGGCTGCAGTGGCGCTGGATCTCCAGTTCCAGGCCGCGCAAGGGGTGGTCGGAGACGTAGATCCCCATGACCTCCTTTTCCCAAGCGAGGTTGTCCGACCGGGTTGGCTTGTCACCTTCGGGTAGGACGCGCCATTGCGAGCCGGGGGCTTCGGCGGTGGCCTCGCCGAAGAGAGAGTTCTGGCCCGCAGCGCGGGCCCGTTGCAGCTGGTCGGCAAAGGCGAGGGCCGAATCGACGTGGTCGAGGAGCTTCCGGCGGTTGGAGTCGATCCCATCGAGGGCACCAGCCTTGACGAGGGCCTCGACTGCGGTGCGGTTGATGCCATGGGGCTTCAGGCGGTCGCAAAACTCGTCGAGGTGTTGGAACGGGCCGCTCTCTTCGCGCTCCTGGATGATGGCGCGGACGACGCCTTCGCCGACGCCCTTGATCGCGGCGAGGCCAAATCGAACGCCTTTATCGGTCGCCGTCTTGGCCGCGCGCTTGGTTCCTTTTCCGCCGCCTTCGGTTGTCTCGATTGTGAAGTCGGCGTAGGAGGCGTTCACATCAGGTGGAAGCACCTGGATGCGCATCCGGCGGCACTCTTCGATGAACGCAGTGACGCGCTCTTCCTTCGAGTAGTAAACCGCGAGCAGGGCGGCCATGTATTCGACCGGGTAGTTCGCTTTCAGGTAGGCGGTTTGGTAGGCGAGGATGGCGTAGCAGACCGCGTGAGCCTTGTTGAATGCGTATCCGGCAAAGGGCAGAAGAAGCTGCCAAATCTGGTCGGCGGCGTCGGCGTGGATGCCATTTCGGGCCGTGCCCTCCATGAACTCGCCCTGCATTTTGGTCATCTCTTCGACGTTCTTTTTGCCCATCGCACGGCGAAGCACATCGGCCTTGCCGAGCGTGAACCCGGCGAGAGCCTGCACGAGCTTGAGAACCTGGTCTTGGTAAACGATGACGCCGTAGGTGTCCGCTAGGATCGGCCGCATGCGCTCATCGAGGTACGTCGCATCACGCCGTTTGAACTTGGTGTCGATGAACTGGGGGATGTGCTCCATCGGGCCCGGACGGAAGAGCGCGACGATAGCCGCAAGCTCGCCGATATTGGCGGGCTTGAGTTGCGTGACCCAGCGCGTCATGCCGCCGCTTTCAAGCTGGAAGACGCCGACCGTTTCGCCCCGGCCCAGCATTTCGTACGTCTTGGTGTCGCCGTCTTCGATCTTTTGGATATCCAGGCGCATGCCGTGGGTGGCTTCGATATTGGCCACGCACCGGGCGAGCACCGTTAGGTTGCTGAGACCCAAGAAGTCCATCTTGAGCAGACCCATTTTCTCCAGCATCCCCATCTCGTAGGCAGTGATAGGCTGGCCCTCGTTGCCGCGATAGAGCGGCAGATACTGGACCAATGGCTCGCGGCTGATGACAACACCGGCGGCGTGGACACCGCAATTGCGGGAAATGCCCTCGACCGACTTGGCGGTTTCTACCAAAGATTTGAACCGAGGATCACTGGCGATGACTTCGCGAAATTCGGCCAGTTCCTTTTCCGCCTTCTCGATGGTCATGCCCGGGACGTTGGGGATTGTCTTGCAGATTCTGTCGGTTTCTTGGGGGCTGTAGCCGAGAACGCGGCCACTGTCTTTAATCGAGGCCTTGGCCCCGAGGGTTCCGAATGTGACAATCTGGGCGACCCTTTCCTTGCCAAATCGGTCGGTGACGTATTGGATGACCTCATCGCGCCGGGCGTCCTCGAAGTCCATGTCGATATCGGGCATGGAGATTCGCTCGGGGTTGAGGAACCGCTCGAAGGTGAGGTCGTATTTGACGGGGTCGACGTCGGTGATGCCGATGCAGAACGACACAAGCGAGCCTGCCGCCGAGCCTCGCACACCGAAGTAGATGCCTTTATCGCGGGTGGCTTGGGCGAACTCCTTGACGAGCAGGAAGTAGTCTTCGAACCCGGTCTTTTCGATGACGCCAAGCTCGAAGTTCAGGCGGTCAATCGCTTCATCCGGGTTTTTCAGACGCGCTTTGAGGCCCTTCTCGGCGACCTCACGGAGGTACTGCATGGAGGTGATTCCCTCGGGAAGCTCTGGAGCCGGCATCGGAGCTCGTTCTTTGCCGAACTCGACGTTGCACATCTCCGCCACCATCAGGGTGTTTTCGATGGCCTCGGGGTGGTCGGGGAAAAGCTCGGCCATTTCGTCGCCCGACTTCAGATAGAACTCCTCGGTCGAGAACTTCATCCGGTTGGTGTCGGCAACGTTGGCCCCGGTTTGGATGCAGAGCAACACGTCGTGGGGAGTCGCATCCTTGCGGCAGAGGTAGTGGGCGTCGTTCGTGGCGATCAGCGGGAGCTTGAGGTCGCGGGCAATCTTGATCAGAGGCTCTTTGATGCGGGCCTGCTCGGGCAACCCGTGATCTTGGAGCTCGATGAAGTAGTTGCCTTCGCCAAACATCTCCGCGTACATGCCGGCGGTGTATTGGGCCTGGTCGTAGTTGCCCTCCAGGAGTTGCTGGTTCACTTCGCTGCCCAAACAGGTCGAGGTCGCGATCAGGCCCTTGCTGTAGCGACGGAGGATATCGTGGTCGATCCGTGGCTTGTAGTAGTAGCCCTCGAGGGCGGCGATGGTGGAAAGCTCGCAGAGGTTGCGGTAGCCCTCGGCGTTCTTGGCGAGAAGCAGAAGGTGGAAATATTCGTTGTCGGCTCGGCCTCCGCGCTTGTCGATGCCTTGGGGGGCTACGTAGGCTTCGACCCCGAGTATGGGCTTGATCGCGTTCGACTTGCACTCCAAGTAGAACTCCATCACCCCGAACATGACGCCGTGATCGGAGATGGCGAGCGACTCCATGCCGAGCTCTTTGGCCCGCTTCACCATCTCACCAATTCGGTTCGCGCCGTCGAGGAGCGAATATTCGGTGTGGTTGTGGACGTGACAGAAAGGCCGGGCCATGGTGGTTGGGGGCGCCGACTTTCGTCGAGGCGCATCCTATTGTGACGGCTTACAGCCCCCGGAAGGACCAAGAAAATCGTCCCTTGCGGGAATGCAGATCGTGCTACACTGGAGCGTATGCGACGATTTTCGATGGTCCTGGTGGGCGCGATTCTTGGACTCTTGACTCTGTCGGGCTGCGGTGGCGGTGGCGTGACGAAGACCAGTCAAGTCCGGGCATTCAACGGCGTGGCAGACACCACGGTGGATATTTTCACGGTGGGCGACACTTTGGCTAGCGGGCTAGGATTCAATCAGCGAACGAGCTATCGTTCCGTGAACACGGTTTTCGCGTCCGAGATCGCAGCTCAACTGACCGGCTCGACGAGCGTCCTCGCCAGTATTTCCACAAGCCTTGCTCAGGATCAAAACTACACTGTTTTTCTGAAGGGAACAAACAGTCCTACTTTGGTTGCGCCAAGTTTTCTGGTGACGCAAGACGACGTGAGCGCTCCCACCTCAGGAAACTTTCGCCTCCGCGTGGTCGCCCTCTCTCCAACGATCGGAAGCATAGATGTGTATGTGACGGATGCTGGAACCGACATCACGACTGTTTCGCCGACCTTCAGCAATGTCGACTTCGAAGAAGTTGCGGGATCGACGACCTTTCCAGCCGGATCTAAGCAAGTGAGAGTCGTCGCGGCGGGCACCAAAAGTCCGCTCTTCTTCAATCTAAATCCGTACAAGGTGTTCGCAGGTGGTGCCCAGACTCTGGTGATCACGACAAAGCCGGGAGCGGCTGCCTCGGCAGTGAATGGCATTATTCTGGTGGATCGCTAGACTTCGGTTGGTCCGGCCTCGACGATGACGGTCACCGGTCCATCATTGGCCAGAGTCACCTCCATATCTGCCCCGAACACTCCAGTCTCGATTGGAATCGGCGATAGGCGGAGGGCGTCGAGGAAGACCTTGAAAAGTTCTTTGCCGCGCTCATAGGGCGCAGAGTTGGTGAACGATGGCCTTCGACCAGTGGCCTCGCCGTACACCGTGAAGTTAGAGACAGCTAGGATCCCCACCGGCTCGTCGCCATTTGCCAACTGCAAAATTGAAAGGTTCATTTTGCCCTCGGAATCGTTGAAAATGCGGAGGTTCAGGATCTTCTCCGCAAGTTTTCGGGCGTCCGCTTCCATGTCAGCTCGGTGGACCGCAACCAAGAGGAGAAAGCCCTTCGGGCTCTTCCCTACGATTTGGGAATCCACCACGACTTTTGACCAAAGAACGCGTTGGACGATTGCCCTCAATTCCGTTCCATCCCGAGTTGAACCACCATAGCCCTATTAATACCTGGGCAAAATCGAACTTTCTTGGTACAATGCCCATGATTCGATCCGGTTCAGCGCAATAGACTCAGTTCTCGGTTCCGACAGGTGGCTCCGAATGGCTTTCGCTCCTGAACTCAAAGCGGGTTAGATCACGCCTTCGTTGGCGCATCCAGGAGAACAAGAGAAAGAAAATGAGCTTCAAATCGCTCTATGTGGGCAACCTGCCCTACTCGACGACCGAGGAACAGATCCTCGAGCATTTTGGGGCGTTCGGCTCGCGAAATGCGCGAATCGTAGAAGGACGTGGCTTCGGCTTCGTCGATGTTGCAGCGGACCAGATGGATGCAGCGATTGAGGCCACGAACGGAGTGGAACTCGGCGGCCGTAAGTTGACCGTTAACGAGGCCCGACCCAAGGCTTCCGGACCCCGAGACTTCGGTGGCGGCGGCGGTGGTCGACCTGGCGGTGGTGGCGGCGGCTACGGTGGTGGAGGCGGCGGCGGTGATCGCGGCGGCTACGGTGGCGGCGGCGACCGAGGCGGAGATCGCGGTGGCTACGGCGGCGGCGGTGACCGAGGCGGAGATCGCGGCGGCTTTGGTGGCGGCGGCGGTCGTGGTGGCGGCGGTGGCTTCGGCGGCGGCGGTGGTCGCGGCGGAAGCGGTGGTGGCGGCAACGGCGGCGGGAAGCCTCGTCGAGGCGGACGCTTCTAAAATCAAAATCGGCTCGCCAAGAATCTTGGCGAGCCGATTTTCTTTGTCCGAGTGGTTACTTCTTGGCTCGCCGTCGTACCAAGGCGAGGGCTCCGAACGCAAGAGCGGTCATAGAGGCTGGCTCCGGGACAGGATTGCTGAATCCGCCGCTGGATGCCGTCCACAGGTAGCCGCCTGGGGCACCAGTCGCGTCGAACTTCAAGTTGTCCATCGTGTACCAGCCGAGGGAGAACCCGCCGAATAGGGCCGTGACGTTTTGGGTCCGGACGATCTCAATTCGGTCGACCAATCCGACCGGCAAGCTAAGGCTGAGTGGCGAACCGTACTCAACGGCACCGCCGGACTGCCAAACTTCCGTCCCACCATTGAATCCGATGACGGTCACGTTGTGGGTCGGAGCATTGGATCCGCTGGCGTATCCGAAGTCGAGCGAGTAGACCTGGGTTGGCCCATTCGTGAAGTTCATTCCGATCGAATAGCCCGCATAGCCGCTGCCGTAGGCATTGACAAGCGATCCGGTCAAATTGTCATCGCAGTAGGTCGTGCCCGGTTCGCCATAGGCCGGTCCGGGAGCGTTCACACCGCTCTTGACCCAGATGAAGCCTTCATCGCCACTACCGAGAACAGTGATCGGCTGTCCCGCCAGCCTGGGGACTGCGCGACCTGGGAAGTAGTCATAGGTGACGCCGTATGGGCTCGCGTTGATCCACGAGTAGTTCAGGGTGGACGGCTGGACTTCGTACTTTTCGGTGTAAATGGTAGCGGACGCGAACGCGCTGACCAGACAAAGAGCAAGCAGAGTGATTTTTCTCATATTCAGAAACCTCCTCACCTTTGAGGAGGAATCCTATCATACAACCACTTCCTGACTTTGGACCTCCAAAACTCTGCATGTTTTGAAGCAAAAACTGGCTACATTCTAGGATGACCAGCTGACCAAGCCCAATTCGCTGGGCACATGCACGTCGGGATGGCTGGGCGAGATGCGAGCGACGTAACCGAGGTGGCCCGGAAGATCGCAGGCGATCGTGGCTTCGAATGTATGGACACCATCCGTCAGGCCGACAGACTGGAGCTCGATCGGTCGCGTCTCGACCAATTCGCGATTTGAGCCGATACGCCCGACCAGGGCCTCCACCTTGACTTCGCTGGGAGCAAGGTTTCCGAGATGGACCTTAGCGGTGAGGACGAATTTGCCCCCGACTCGGTTCTGGGTGCCGGCAGTATCGGTTAGGCTGACGAAGCCGACGCGGCCCCAGTTCTCGCGAACGCGAGATCGCCAGTCGAGGGCCTGGCGCGCTCGCAGACAATGGTCGGCCGTAAGCGATTGGTACGCCCGCGCAGCGGGCACATAGTACTTTCGCGCGTAATCGCTGACCATGCGGCTCGTGCTGAAGTAAGGCGCATGTTGCATGATCGAGCGGCGCACCATGTTGAGCCACCCCTGGGGGATTCCTCGTTCGACGCGATGATAGAAGACGGGTGTGATCTCGTGTTCGAGCAAGTCGTAAAGCGAGCGGCTATCGAGCCAATCTTGGTGGCCCTCGTCGCCTTGTTCAGATCGATCTCCGATGGCCCAGCCGACTCCGGGGGCATAGCCTTCGTCCCACCAGCCATCGAGAATCGAGCAGTTCAGACCGCCATTCGGGACTACCTTCATGCCGCTGGTGCCGCTGGCCTCGTGGGGGCGTCGCGGATTGTTCAACCACAAGTCAACGCCCTGCACGAGTTGACGCGCCACTTGCATGTCGTAGTCTTCCAGGAAGACCATCCGCGCACGTCCGCCACCTTCGTTGATGAATTTAACAAGGTGCTGGATCAGGGTTTTGCCGCCATCATCGCGCGGGTGCGATTTGCCCGCAATCACGATCTGGACTGGTCGCTCGGGGTGATTCAAGATCTGCATCAACCGGGCTGAATCGTTTAGCATCAGGGTTGCGCGCTTGTAGGTGGCGAAGCGGCGAGCAAATCCAATGGTCAGCACGCGTGGGTCGAGCACGCCGTTGATCATTTCCAGATCAGTTCGGCCAACATTGCGTCGACCAAGGTCGCGGACCAACCTCTTTCTAACGAACCGCACGAGGTCTGACCGCTGGCTCTCCAGAACGCTCCAAAGCTCCTCGTCGGGGATTTCGGCAACCCTCTCCCAAGCCTCGGGGTCCTGCGGGTTTCGCTTCCACGCATCACCAAGGTACTGATCATAGAGCTGGGTCATGCGCTTGCTCACCCAGGT
>JBMOJD010000011.1:0-52933 GCA_049317025.1 Fimbriimonas sp.
AGGCCGTCTTGGATCACCAAAACCCGGCTTAGAGGTCGTTGGTTTCGTCGTAGACTTTCGCCTCGACCTGGCCCTGAGAGTTGGCGTACACAACACCGAGAAGAGTCGCGTGGGCATGCCGGATAAGGTCGATACCGTAGCGAAGCGGGCCCTTGCGAGTGATGCCGATCTGGGCAACGAAGAGGGACCCATCGGCGATGCTCGCCAAGACCTGGGTGTCTGCGCTCGCCAAGACTGCGGGGCTGTCGATGATCACGAAGTCCGCGTTCTCCTTCAGGAGTTCGTGCACTTCCAGCAAACGGTGATCGCTCAGCAGTTCGCTGGAACTCTCGGGAAGGGTTCCCGCCGAAAGGACGTAAAGACCGGGCTGATCGGTGGCCTGCAGGGCCTCTTGCAGGGTCACTTCACCGCGCACGAGCTCGGTCAAGCCCGGCTTCTCGCGAAGCTTCAGGCGCGAATGAATAACCGGTCGTCGCAGGTTCGCATCGACGAGGATGACCTTGCGGTTCTCGCTGGCGATGACCTTAGCCATATTGATGGCCACGGTGGACTTGCCCTCACGAGCGCTAGAGCTGGCGACCAAGACAGACTTGATCGGTCGCTCGGCACTCGAAAAGAGCAGATTGTAGATGAGGGCACGGTAGCTCTCAATCACTGTATTGCTACGAGGATTTCCTGCCCCAATCGCGGAGCGGTTGGGCGCGGGAACGTGACCGAGCGCGGGCAAGTTCGTGATTGCAACCGCCTGCTGAACGGACTGGACTCGATCGTCCAAGCTCTCTCGGAGCGACACCAGTGCCACGGAGACGACCACACCCACGATGAAGAACAGGCTCATGATGAGCGGGATTTTCGGGGCGGTTTGCTCGGGGATACTGGCCTGCGAGATGATCTCGACCGGATCGCGGACCGTGTTCTGACGCACCGAAAGCTCAGAAAGCTGTCGGGCGGTCGTCTGAAGTCCAAGAGTTGCGTTCTCGACGGCTCGCTTCAGCTCGTTCTGCTTCGGCAAGATGTTGTTAAAGCTCCGTAGAGCCTCGGCGGCATCGTTTTCCCACTGCTTGGCCGTCTCATATTTGCCACGGGCACCGTCGTAGTTGGCTCGGGCAACCGAGATCTGCGAATCCAGCTCGTTGGCAATCGGGTTGCGGGTCTTCGCGCCTCGATTCAGGCTCGAAGGAATATCTTTCAGCCTTTGCTCGGCAACCTTGATCTGTTCCTCAACCTTGAGCACCTCAGGCGAAGTCGGAAGGTAATCAATCAACAGCTCGGAACGGCGTTGCTTCAGGTTCGCCACCAGCGATTTCTGCTGTTCCACAAGGTCAATGTTGTTCTGAGTATTCGGGATTTCGGTGACCGGTTGGATCAGTTTGCGCTCGGCGATCAGACCTTCATAGCGAAGCTTTGCCTCCGAGAGGAGGGTCTCCGAAGTGCGGGCCACGTCTTGGGCTCGGCTGAGGCGATTGACCAGCTCCTGTCCCTCGGTATCCAGGGCGACCATGGGACGATTGCGCCGGAAATCTTCGAGTGCCTTCTCTGCATTGTTTAGCAGCGTCTGCTCGGCCTTCAGCTTTTCCGTCAAGTAGGAAACGGCAGAATCAACTTCCTTCTGGCGGTTTTCCTTGGTATAGCCCAAGTAAACGGTTGGAATAATCGTCGCCAGCCGAAGGGCGTTGTCTCGATTATCTGCCTCGACCGAAATGGCCAAGACGTTTGTGGTTCCGACCTGAGTTACACGGACATCGGGAGCCCTCAAGTCCGAACCAGGAGGGGGCAGAACGATCTGGGCGGTTCGAAAGGCCTCGGCGAGGACTTCGTAGCTCTGCAAGACCTGAATCTGAGTCAAAACGTCGAAAGAGCCACTCGGCATGATGTAGGGCGAGAGTGGATCCTGGTTTGCAATGGCGTTTGTGTTGTTCGCACGGCCTTCCACGAGGATGAGAGCGGTGGACCGATACTGGTTCGGGCTCAGCACACAAACTACGCCGCCAGCCAGGAGTGATAAGAACATGACAATGGCAATGAGCCATTTTCGGCGTTTGAGGACCCCGATTGTATCCTTAAGGGAAGTTTCCGTTGTTTGACGAGCCAAAAGTGCTTGGTTCATGCTCCGTTTCACCGTAAAGGCGCTCCGCGACGGAAGGCATGAACTGCCGAACCGCCCCACCCTCGCGGCACCTATTCGACACTAAGCCCACGCTCCATCGTAGCGCGCAACTGGAGAAGTATAACACGTCCAACCAGGCGCACCCAAAGCGAGGGCGGAGCGAGTGGCCGCTCCGCCCTGCTGACTTTACTTGGCTTCGGCCAAACGAGCGTTGACCGCGTCCCAATCGATGACCTGAACGTAGGCCTCGATGTACTTTGCGCGGGCAGTCTGGAAGTCCAAGAAGTAGGCGTGTTCGTACACGTCGAGGGCGAGAACCAGGGTCGTGTTGAAGACCGGGAACGTGTTCTGGGCGTCTCCAATGTAGTTGAAGACCCGCTTTTCCTGGTGGTCATAGCCCACGTAGGCCCAGCCGCGACCCGCCATTCCTGTAGCTTTGAAATCGGCAAGCCACTTCTCGAACGAGCCGTAGGAGGCGTTGATGACATCAGCGATGGCCCCGGTGGCAGGTCCGCCCTTGCCGCCGATCGTGTCGAAATAGACGTCGTGATTCAGCAGGCCCTCGTAGGCGAAGCTGTAATCGACCTTCAAAGCACGGATTTGGGAGTAGATCTGATTCGCTTTGGTGGGGTCAATCTCAAGCTCAGACAGAGCCTTGCGGATCTCGTTGGTCTTGTTGACATAACCATTCCAGAGCTTCGCGTGCTCTTCGTGGGTCTTGTAGCTGATGCCAACTCTTTCTGTGGTTTTCACTTTTTCGGGCAGTACCCGGGGCTCAATCGTAATCAGTGACATAGTTTTCTCCTCTGAAGGCGAGACAGTGCGGTCGGTGGCCAAAGCCCGGCCCGATGCGAGCGAAACGCCAGCATAGGCAACTCCACCCAAAAACGTTCTGCGCGTGAGTCCTTCGAACTTGGTTTGCACACTTAAGTTTACGCGAAGCACCTGCGCAATGGTCCATGCCGCGGGCCGCATTCCGAACCAATAGCATGTACGTGTGATGCCTGACCTTGGAATCTGGGGGTCGGGTCGGATACTCTCTTCAGATGCGTGCAGTTGTGACCGGCGGGTCTGGATTTCTTGGTTCTCATCTTGTCGATCTCCTTCTCTCAAAGGGTCACGAGGTGGTCATCATCGACAACCTGATCACAGGATCAACCGACAACATCGCCCACTTGGCGGGCGATTCGCGAGTTCACTTCATTAAGCAAGATGTGGCCGATTATCTCTTCGTGGCCGGTCCAGTCGACTTTGTGTTCCACTTTGCCAGCCCGGCAAGCCCGGACGATTTCAAGCGCTTTCCGATCCAAGTGATGCAGGCGGGCGGCGTTGGAACCTACAACGCCCTCGAACTCGCGAAGCTAAAGGGAGCCAAGTTCATGATGGCCTCCACCAGCGAAGTCTACGGTGACCCGTTGATCAGCCCCCAGCCCGAGACCTATTGGGGCAACGTTAACTCCATCGGCCCCCGCAGCGTCTACGACGAGGCCAAGCGATACAGCGAAGCCATGACCATGGCCTACCGAAACTTTCACGGTCTGGATACTCGCATCGTGCGGTTCTTCAACACCTACGGCCCCCGCATGCGCCTGGATGATGGCCGCGTGGTCCCAAATTTTGTGAAGCAAGCCCTGCTCGGCCAGCCGCTGACGGTCTACGGCGATGGCCAGCAGACTCGGTCGTTCGGCTTCTATGCCGACATCCTCGAGGGCGTCTACCTCCTCGCCCAGAGCGACTACAAGGAACCCGTCAACATCGGCACCACCGAGGAGCGCACGATCCTTGATTTCGCCCAGCGCGTGATCGAAGCCACCGGCTCGGCCAGCGTCATTGAGTTCCTTCCTGCCTCGGTGGATGACCCCAAGCAGCGCCGACCGGACAACACCCGTGCCAAGACGATCCTTGGCTGGGAGCCCAAAACGTCGTTCGAAGACGGCCTTGCGATCACCATCCAGCATTTCCGCTCAGTTCTTAACGTCTGAGCGGTTCCGTTATTTGAAGCTGAGTGATACAATGATCATTCAACTTTGATTCTGGGGGCTTCGACAATGGTGATTGTTGCCTCCAGATTGCCTACTTGGTCGCTATGTCTAAACCAAACGCTCCCATCGACTACAAGGATCCGAGCGCCCCATTCGTGGCTGCGCTTCCGAACGCTTGCCCCATGTGGAAACGCGCCACCGATATTGTCGTTTCCCTGCTCGTTCTCGTCATCGGCTTCCCTGTTTTCCTCATTCTCGCCATCGCAGTCCGGCTCAGCAGCCCCGGCCCCATCATCTACCGATCCAAGCGGAGCGGTCGAAGCGGCAAGCCGTTCGACATGTACAAGTTCCGGTCGATGTACCCCGACGCCGACAAGCGCCTGGCCGAGCTCCGTGCCCAGAGTGACCGCGAGGGCCCGATCTTCAAGATGAAGAATGACCCGCGCATCACGCCGATTGGGCGCTTCATCCGCAAGACCAGCCTTGACGAGTTGCCCCAATTTATCAATGTTTTGATTGGTGATATGTCACTGATCGGTCCCCGCGCCCTCCCGCCCTACGAAACTCGCGAGTTGGACGAGTTCGGCCTCCAACGCCTCCGGGTGAATCCGGGCATCACCTGCTATTGGCAGATCAGCGGTCGAAGCAACATCACCCACCAGCAGTGGATGGAACTCGACAACAAGTACATCGACGACATGTCGTTCGGCGTGGACATCGTGATTCTCTTCAAAACGCCGAGGGCCGTCCTAAAGGGCGAAGGCGCCTACTAGCCGCCCCATGGGGCTTGGACGCCGCGTCCAAGCCCCACCCAACAAGCCACAAATCCGCGCCATACTGAACCAATGGGACGAATCATTGTCGAGGCAGCCGAGGCATTGCTCGACCAGGAAATTGCGGTTTTGGACAAGGGCTTTGTGCGCTTGGTGGACTACATGGGCGGCGACCAGCGGATCGTCCAGGCTGCCCGGGTCTCTTACGGTGCCGGAACCAAGAGCTACCGCCAGGATCGCGGGCTCATCCACTACCTGCTTAAGCACCGCCACACCTCGCCTTTTGAGCAGGTTCAACTAACTTTCCATACCAAGATGCCTGTCTTCGTGGCCCGGCAATGGGTGCGCCATCGCACGGCGCGGCTGAACGAAATCAGTGGCCGCTATAGCGTGATGCGCGATGAGTTCTATGTGCCCGAGCCCGAGCAAGTGCGATTCCAGAGCGCAAGCAACAAGCAAGGAAGGAGCGACGAGGCCCTGGAAGCCGAATCGGCCCGAGCGGTCATCGACGGAATGGTGGCCGAACAAAAGGCCGTCTATGCCAACTACCAGTCCATGCTTGAGCTAGGAGTAGCCCGAGAGTTGGCACGTTCCAATCTGCCTCTATCCATGTACACCGAATGGTACTGGCAAATTGATCTCCACAATCTATTCCACTTCCTTGCCCTGCGAATGGACACGCATGCGCAGTACGAGATTCGAGTCTTCGCTGAGGCAATGGCAAAATGTGCCCAGGCGGTCGCCCCGCTTGCATACGAGGCCTTTGAGGAGCACGTACTTGGTTCTGTCAGCTTCTCCCGAGCGGAGTGCGAGGCACTCTCTGCCTTACTTAACGGTGGTTCTGTCGCAATAGAAGGCAAAGCTTTGGTCGAGTTTCAAAGCAAACTAGCCAAACTTCAGGCGGCCAAGGCCGCCGAAGCCCCCGACGAACCGACCCCGCCGGAGTCCGCCTAGGTGGGTGCCAAGCTGATTGGCGCCCATATGAAAACCGCCGTCGGACTTGCCTCGGCCGTGCGTGGTGGGGCTGCTATCGGATGCACCGCCGTCCAGGTCTTTACTTCAAGCCCACAGCAGTGGCGGGCGAAGCCCGTCACCGAGGCCATGGTCGCCGATTTCAAGGCCGCCAAGCAAGAGACGGGGATTCAGCATGTCATTAGTCATGACTCGTATCTAATCAACCTGGCTGCTGATGATGAAGAATTGCGGACGAAGAGTATCGCGGGCATCAAGGGCGAACTTGACCGCTGTGCCCAGTATGGGATCCCCTATGCCGTTTCTCATATGGGTTCCCACAAGGGCCTTGGTGAAGAAGTTGGGCTGTATCGCGCGGCTCTGGCCGCGCTTGAAGTCTTGGCCGAAACTGATCCATCCGTTACCATTCTTATGGAGACGACTGCGGGACAGGGCTCTTCGCTAAACTACCGTTTTGAGCAAATTGCTAGGCTCTTAGAGTTGACGAAAGGTGAACCTCGGTTGTGTGTTTGTCTCGATACCTGCCATATCTTCGCGGCAGGCTATGATATCCGAACAGAAGCAGGCTATGAAGATACTTTGAGTCAGTTTCAATCATTGATCGGATTTGATCGCCTGAAGGCGGTCCATTGCAATGATAGCAAGAAGCCATTCGCAAGCCGGCTGGATCGTCATGACCATATCGGCGAGGGCGAGATTGGCCTTGTTCCGTTCCGGTTGATGATGAATGACTCACGTTTTGAGAACATTCCCATTCTCCTTGAGACACCGGATGGGGATGAGTTCCACTCCAAGAATCTCAATACCCTGAAGAGCCTAATTGTCTCATGAACTTCATAACCTTTGAGGGACCAGAGGGAGCCGGAAAATCGACTGTATTGGGCCGCGTGGCCGAGGCTCTTCGGGCCGACGGCCATCTAGTCTTGGCCACACGCGAGCCAGGTTCCGGCGAGTTTGGTGCCCGCATTCGCGAGTTACTTTTGCATGGAGCCGACATGTGTGCGGAGGCCGAACTCTTCCTCTTCTTAGCAGACAGAGCAGAGCACATGGCCAGTACAGTCGCGCCTGCGCTTGCTCGTGGTGATTGGGTCCTTTGTGATCGACACATAGATTCTACCCTCGTCTACCAATCCATCGGGCGAGGACTCCCGTCAGACTTTGTCCAATCTGCCAATGCACTTGCCACAAAGGGCATCGCTCCTAGGCGGACTATTCTGTTCGATATTGAGCCATCCCTAGGCCTGGCTAGAATCCAGCATAAGGATCGCATGGATGCACAGCCCATTGAGTTTCACCAGCGCATCCGACAGGGATTTCTTGACCTCGCAAACCTGCATCCCGACCGTATGCGCATCATCGATGCTTCCCAAGACCTAGAGAAAGTGACGAAGGACGCTCTCCGTGCTATCTTGGAGCCCTGATGGATGCGCTTCCCCTGCGAACGATTCTTGATCCATCCAACGAGAACGAGTTTGCCAAAGGCTCGGTCCGAATCCCTCTCAATGAACTAACGGCGAGAGTATCAGAATTGCCTCCAAAAGGTTCAGCAATCCAGGTTGCCGCCAAGGGCAAACTATTAGATGACGCGATTCAATTGCTCACGCAAATGGGCCGCCATCCTGTCCCTGCTGACCCTTGGGAACTCCAGGACTCGCCATCGCCAGGTCGCTTGTGGCATGTTGCTGGGATTTGCGAATGGGTCCAGGAGAACCTCAGGCCAGGTACCGCCGTTGATCTAGGATGTGGGACAGGCAGGAACGCGGTCTACCTGTCCGCAAATGGCTGGAACGTGACCGGCTATGACCACCTCCCCGACGCGCTGCAAATGGCTGCAACTCTCGCGTACCATCACAACGTTGATTGCAGCTTGCAAGTCGCCAACATTGATGATCCATTGTGGGCACCTACCGAGATGGCAGATCTTGTGCTTTGCACGTATTACTGGCACGAGAACCTGTTCGAACGAGCTGCGACTTGGATCCGACCCGGCGGTATTCTTGCGGTTGAAACTTTCGATTCTAACCACCGCGAACATGCAGGTCACCCTCGAAACCCCGCGCGTGTCTTGATGCCGAAGTATCCTAAAGACAGATGGAATGAGTTGCATCGAGAAGGCATCAAAGACCCAAGCCGCAGCTATATGCGTCTGATACTAGAAAGAAGCTCGTCTACCCTATAGACCTTTCCATCGACCGTGACCCGCTCTTGCAGAGTTGTCTTTCGGCGGAGTTTCCACTCCTTCCCGACCAGAGTCCACAGGTCAAGCGTGCGATTCCGCAGCTCAACCGCCGAAGGCGTCCCCCGCTCATCGAGGGAGAACACACCACTGATCTGGCTGTCGATGGTGACAGATATCAGCTTAGGCTTAGCTTGAAAGCGCACAATCTGGAAAGTCGACTTCTTCACTCTGGTAAGCAACAGAAACTGTTGGCGGAGGGATTCAATGAAGGCAACACGGTTGTAGTTCTTCCCCCGCCCATCTTGGTACGTAAACTCTTTGGAAGCGTTTTTGCCGATCCAAGCTTCGACTGCTGGCAAGTTGCTCTTACGTATTGCTCCAATCAAGGAATCGTACTTCTTCTGAAATTCTGCCTGCGTCTGGGCAAGCGCCATACCGGGAACCAGAAGAAGGGCAATCAGGAGGGAGCGCACGGACTGAACCTTACCCGGATTCAGTAAACTAGGGGCGTGTCCGGATTCTCAATCGGCAACATTCGAGTTGAGCCTCGCCTACTTTTGGCCCCGATGGAGGATGTCAGCTGCCTGCCAATGCGAGTCATTGCCAAGCGCATCGCGGATCCAGGGCTGATGTTCACCGAGTTCGTCAGCGCCATGGCGATTCACTACAAAGCCCAGAAGACATACCGAAAGATGCGAATCCACCCGGAAGAGCGTCCCCTTGGAATCCAGATCTTTGGTGGCGTTCCCGAGATTATGGCCGAGACGGCCGAGATTTGCGAGGCGAACGGTGCCGACCTTGTGGACATCAACATGGGCTGCTGGGTGCCCAAGGTATGCCGTACTGGATCGGGGGCAGCCCTTCTAAAGGATCCAGTTCTCGCCGCTAAGATCGTCGAGAGTGTTGTAAAGGCTGTCAAGGTACCTGTCACGGTTAAAGTCCGAGCAGGATGGGACTATTCTCTCTTTGCTGCACCAGACTTAGCTCAGAGATTTCAAGATGTAGGGGCCAAGATGATTACCCTCCACGCGAGGTTTGCCAAGCAGGGCTTTGAGGGTGAAGCCGATTGGCGACTGATTCATGACCTTCGCCAGAAGCTGACTATTCCTCTCGTGGGTAACGGTGATGTCAAAACTCCAGAGGATGCCCTGAGGATGTTGCGGGAAACCGGGTGCGATGGAGTCATGGTCGGTCGCGCCGCTATCTCGAACCCTTGGGCATTACAGCGGATCTCGCGCGCAATTCGGGGCGATGCCATTCCGCCTGAGCCGACTCTTCAAGATCGCATTCATGTAGCCCTAGAGCACCTGCGACTGATGATTGCTTACGAAGCCGACGTTGATACCTACGAGGAAGCGATGGAGACACCGGGCGGTCACGAAATGCGGTCTTGCCGGAGACTTAGGGGCCAAATTCCAATGTACATCAAGGGGGAACCCGGGGCGCCGGTATTGCGGAACCAACTCACCCAATGCTCAACCTACGCCGAGTTCGAAGACCTACTTCTCGGTTTCCAGGAATCTGCCAAGGTTCCTGCCTAGTGAAATGCTTTGAAAGCCAGGTATCCGGCCATCACAAATCCGTAGACTGAGATTCCGATGCGCAGCTTGTCAGGATCCAATCGTTGCGAAATTCGACCAATCGCGTATCCACCCACTAAAGCACCAGACGCTAGGGCGACTAGGGGTGCCCACAGCACCAGCCTTTGGTAGACAAAGACCACGGTGGCAGTTGCATTGATAAGGACAGCAAGGGCATTCTTGACGGCATTGATCTGGTGGAATGTTGCGTCCATGCTAATCGCGAACGCTCCGAGCATCAAGATCCCCATTCCCGCGCCAAAGTAGCCACCATAGAGGGCAACAAGAAACTGAATTGTGAGGCCGAGTAGCGGCGAGACCACCGGCTTCGCATGCGCCAGACTGCGCTCCGTTGCCCATGCCTTGATTCGGGGCTGGAGAAGCAGAACAACTGCAGCCAAGACAATGAGGAGCGGCACAAGGACATCAAAAACGTTCTGAGGCGTCAGCGACAAGAGCAACGAACCCAGCACCGACCCAACAACGGTCGGCAGGATCATGCGATGAAACTGGGCTTTGACCTCGGCCAAATGTTCGCGGCCAGAGAACGCCGCAGCGAACGAACCGGGCCACAGCGAAACCGCATTAGTGGCATTCGCAGGGATTGCCGGGATCCCCATCCCCAGATGCAGAGTTGGGAACGAGACAAGCGAGCCACCTCCCGCGACCGAATTCACCCCCGAAGCCACTGCGCCCGCCAAGAAGAGGATAATCGCCTCTTTGGGATTCAGAGAGCCTCCAGGAGGCTCACCATTTCGATCGCGGCAAGCGCGGCTTCACGGCCCTTGTTCCCAAACTTAAGGCCCGCACGATCCAGCGCCTGATCCTGGGTGTCCGGCGTCAGGATTCCCCATGAAATGGGAACGCCCTTTTCCACTTGCAGATTCATCAAAGCGCCGGCCACATCCGCGCCAAGCAGCTTTGCGTGGGGTGTTTGCCCCTGCAAAATGCACCCGAGAGCAACGATTCCGTGGGGCGGCTCAGCCCGATGAAGGAGCCCGCGAACAGCCAGGGGAATCTCCCACGATCCCGGCACGTGCACTACTTGGACCTCGGCCGCGTTGCATCGCTTCAGTTCATCAAGGGCGCCCGCCGTCAACTCCTTGGTGACCAGTTCGTTCCAGCGACTCACCACGATGGCAAACCGCTTCCCGGTTGCGTTCAGTTGACCGTGATGCTCGCTCATAAGTTCAAGTATGACGCACTCAGGCGGGCAACGAAAACCCGTGACCAGTCTGGGCATATGCCCAAGTGGCTGCGTTTAGGTAGCGCAAAGGCAACGTGGCCGCTCGTTCCACGGGCCATTCGGGGGAAAGAATGGCACCCTTGCTCGCCCAGCAGTAACCGGAAAAGCCACCGAACGAAGGAACGATTGCCTGATAGCTACCCACCATAGGAAAGACCGCGGCAAACGCCTTCTGAATCTCTTCCAGGCTATAGGGGCAAAAGACCAAGTTGTCCGCCTGGGTCACCACCATTCCCGAGGGGGCAAGGATTCGCAGGCAGTCTTGATAAAAGTTACTGGTGAAGAGCATCTCGCTCAGTCCACCATCTTCTTCTTCGTAGGTATCCGTGGAGTCGAGCACGATCAAATCATATGGGCCCACATCACCTTTGACATATGGGAATGCATCGGCGACATGGACCTGGACCCTCGGGTCATCAAACGCGCCGGCAGACAGCCCAGGAAGAAACTCGCGAGAAACCTCGATTACTCCTGCGTCGATTTCCACCATATCGATCCGCTCTAGCGAGGGGTGCTTGACGAGTTCGCGAAGAACCCCGCCATCGCCTCCACCCACAACCAAGGCGCGCTTGGGCGACGCCATCGAAAGCATCGGAATGT
Organism: Fimbriimonas sp.; assembly: GCA_049317025.1. GTDB lineage: Bacteria > Armatimonadota > Fimbriimonadia > Fimbriimonadales > Fimbriimonadaceae > Fimbriimonas. The sequence goes on from JBMOJD010000011.1 coordinate 11,440, forward strand.
GCACCAGCGCCTCGTGGTAAGCATGTTCGTCAAGCTCCGTCAGCTGGATATGGCCATCGAGCAGCAACAAGCGACCGAATGCGACGGTGTCTAGGACCTCAATGCGCTGAAACTCGGTCCGGCGGTCGGCAATTCTGGCCGTGACCTGGGCCGTCATGCTGAGTTTGTCGCTCCGGATGGGGAAGTTGAGTTGCTCCACGCCCTAAAGGGTACCGCTCTTAGACGGACTCTTGGGCGGGCACAAGCTCATTTTCCTCATGCAACCGGATGTGCTCACGCAAGATTTCCAGAATCGCGAGGGCGACCGTCAAGATCATCGGCCCTGCCATGACCCCGATGGGACCGATCAGCAAAACACCGCCGAGAATTGCGAAAAAGATCGCCATCGGATGCAGATTCGCTCGTCCCGCGATGAAGTAGGGCTTCAGCACATTGTCGATCTGGCTCACAATGGCAAAGCCAGTAGCCAAGACAATGGCCGCGCCTTGAACATTACCTTGGATCAGGAGGAAGAGGCCTACCGGGATGTAGAGCACCGGTGCACCAAGCAAAGGAATGATGCATAGAAGAATCGAAAATATGCCCAGGATAAACGAGTTAGGAACTCCAGCAAGAAAATAGGCGATACCGATAATCGTCCCCTGGATGATGGCAACAAGCACGGTCCCCACGAAGACCGCACGCACGGTCTCAGCAACTCGACTGATAATCTCAAAGGTTTTGGCAGGCGGCAGAGGGATCAGGCGCTCGAATGGTTCCCGCATCTTTTCCGCATCACGAACGAGGAAGAACATCGTCAGCAGTGCGATGACCAAAGTCACAATAGTGTAGAGAATCTGGCCTACTCCACGAGCAACGGGAGCCCGTAGGTTTTGAACCACTTCCTCGCGGTTTTTCTCGAACCAATCCTTCGCACTGAAGTCAGCCGCTCCGACCTGGCCATAGATCGGCTTAAGCGAAACATCCATGCTTGACAGCGCCGACTCGATACTAAACGTCGTTTTGGTTGGCTTGCTCTCATCTATTTGGTCCACCATGCGGTGAACCTGGAAATAGAGGGTTCCGCCAATGATCAGAATCGGAATGAAGATCAGAAACAGGGTGGTGAGAGTGGCGTACAAACTCGCCGCACCTTCGACGATGCCCTTTTCCTTTAGGAATGTGTTGCTCTGAAAGGACTCCACCTTCCGCTGGTAAAGAGGATACATCAGTATGCTAAAGGTGGTCGCCCATAGCACGGCGGGCAAGAAGGGAATGAAGAGAGCTACCGCCAATGCGAGGACCAGCAGCGCGATGCCACCGAAAGCTACCGCGCGATACCGTTGTACAAATCCATCAATCACGACCTAAGCATTGTACGTCTTTGGGGCTCGGTGGGGCGTAGAGCCGGGACCAAAGAACAGCTGTGAGGGCCCGACATCCATCTTCGCGGGCCAAACATAGAACGATCAGACGGGCGTCACCATCGTTTTTCCACTGAACTCCCGCTCAGTTCGTTCGTCCACGCCAATTCTGCAGGTGAACATGATGAAAAATCTCCTCGTTTTCGCAATGATTGCTGTCGTCGCCATTAGCTCCGCTCAAGGCGGCGGTCGCCAAGGTGGCCAGCGCGGCCAATTCGGACGAAACAACAACAGCTTGACCGGGCTCCTCTCGCGACCGGACGTCCAGGCTGAGATCAAGCTGACGGACGACCAGAAGACCAAGCTTGAAGCCGAGCGACAAGCCGGTCGCGGTGGAGCAGGTGGCGGCGGTGGACGCGGCGTTGGCGGTGCGGGTGGCGGCGCTGGTGCTGGTGGACAGGCTCCTGATCCCGCCGAGATGGCCAAGATGATGGCCGAGCGAGAGAAGGCTACTCTGGCGATTCTTACCCCCGAGCAGGCCGCTCGCCTGAAGGAGCTCTTCATCCAGCGCGCCGGTGCTCGTGCCGCCAGCCGAGCCGACATCCAGGCCGAACTGGGCGTCACCTCGGAGCAGAAGGACAAGATCATTGCGCTGCAGAACAAGCAGCGCGAAGCCATGCAGTCCATCCGCGAGAAGATGCGAAATGGCGAAATCGAGCGAACTCAGGTTGCCGAACTGAACAAGAAGAACGAAGACATTCTTCTTGCCGAGATGGTCAAGGTTCTGACCCCGGCCCAGAACGACAAGCTGAAAGCAATGGGCGGCAAGCCGTTCAAGTTCGTCGAAGAAGAATCGGGCAACTGATACATAAAAAAGGCCGGCCCGCCATCATGGCGGGCCGGTCTTTTTTTGCCTTAGCTGACGATGCCGAGCGGCTCCATTGTCTTCCACTTGCCTCGGGTGAAGTCGGGGAAGTCGATCGATTGGCCTCGATTCGCCACCGACCACTCGCTGAGCGGGCTCACGACGCTCCAGACTGCCGCGTCATAGACGTCCTGGTCCAGCGGCAAGCCGTTACGAAGGCAGTAGACGATGCGCCAGAGCATCACGAAGTCCATGCCGCCGTGGCCACCGTTGCGCTTTGCCTCGTCGCCCATGCGCTTCCACAGCGGGTGCTCGTACTTGGCGTAGATGGGATCTAGGCCCGCGTCCTGCACCCAGTTCTCGGTGCCCTTGGTCTCGCCCTCGATCACCACTCGGTCGGGGAACCCGCCCCAAATGCCCTTGGTGCCTTGGATGAGGTTCAGGCGGTTATAGGGTCGGGGGAGTTGCTCATCCCATTGGATCATCAGCGACTTTCCGCCCACGGTCTTGCAGATCGTGGTGTTGATGTCACCGCATACGAACTTCAAGTCGCGCCGAGGATGCCCCTCGGGGAATGCCTTTTGGGCATAAAGCGCACGACTGCGCGAGGGCGAGCTGATCGAGGACAGGTAGTCCAATCGGTCACCCCGGTTGATGTTCATATACTGGGCGACCGGTCCCAGCCCGTGAGTCGGATAGAGGTTGCCGTCTCGCTTGGCGTATTCCAGCGTCCGCCAGGAGCCAGTGCCATGCTCGATCTCGTGCATTTGGCCGCGTAGATCGTGGATGTAGGCAGCTTCGCCGTGCAGAAGCTCACCGAAGACCCCGAGCCGGCACATGTTTAGAACGAGCAACTCTTCGCGGCCATAGTTGACGTTCTCCATCATCATGCAGTGCTTTTGGGTCAGCTCGGAGGTGTCGACCAACTCCCAGCATTCATCCACCGTCAAAGCGGCGGGAACCTCGATGAAGGCATGCTTGCCCGCTTTCATCGCCGCCACCGCCATCGGCGTGTGCCAATTCCAGGGCGTCGCGATGATCACGATATCGATATCATCCCGCTCAAGCATCTTCTCGAAGTCGTGCTCGCCGTTGGTGTAGGCGGTGGGCGCGGGGCGACCGGCATCGATCACACGCTTCACCGAGGCCTGGGTCGAAGGCAAATGCGGGTCGCAAATCGCCTTGACCTCCACGCCCTCGATGTGCAACATCTGGGCAACATGGCCAGAGCCACGGGCACCGACGCCGATGAATCCAACCCGGACCTTGTCCAATTTGGGGGTCACAAGCCCAGCGACGGACTTTGCGCCCTTCGGCGCCTTCCGCTGCAATCGGGGCTTTTTTGTGCCGGCGGCAGTGGTTGTGGAGAGAGCGAGCGTGGGTAGGGCAAGGCTAGCTGCACCAGCAGTCATAAGGAATCCTCTGCGATCCATGTATGATGTTAGCTTGTGCAGTCATGTCGGCGGAACCTCTGACGTGAAAACTGTGCAAATCTCCGCCAAACTTAGGGTGTGAGTGTTCCTTCCCCCGTAAGTGCTGAGCAAGCCACGTCGGTGATCGAGTCCGGCCAGCGCGTGTTTATCCACGGCATGGCCGCCGCCCCCCAGGCACTGATTCAGGCTATGGTCGGGCACGCCGATCGGCTCAAAGGGGTCGAGATCGTCCACATGCACACCGAGGGCCCCGCGCCCTACGCGAACCCGGAGTATCAAGATAGCTTCCGCGTCAACGCGCTTTTCGTCGGGGCGAACGTCCGCCAAGCCGTCAATGATGGCCGCGCCGACTACATCCCCGTGTTCCTCAGCGAGGTCCCTTCCCTCTTCCGCAAAGGCATCCTCCCCATTGATGTTGCTCTCATCCAGGTTTCACCTCCGGACAAGCACGGCTTCTGCACCCTCGGGGTCTCAGTCGACTCCACCCTCGCCGCCGTCCAAACCGCGAAGCACGTGATCGCCCTGATCAACCCGCAGATGCCCCGGACGCATGGCGACGGCACATTCCACGTAAGCCGATTTCACCAAACTGTACTTGGCGACGTGGCTTTGCCTGAGCATGTCGGTCCCGCGCCCACCGAGGTCGAGGTCGAAATCGGTCGTCGCGTCGCCGCCCTTGTCGAAGACGGCGCGACTCTGCAGATGGGAATTGGGGCCGTTCCGAACGCCGTGCTCGCCGCCCTCCACCATCACCGGCAGCTTGGGATCCACACGGAGATGTTTTCCGACGGCGTCGTCGACTTGGTAGAGCGCGGCGTGGTCACCAACGAGCGGAAAACCGTGATCCCGGGCAAGATCGTTTCCGGATTCCTCAGCGGCTCGCAGCGTCTTTATGACTTCGTCAACGACAACCAATCGGTCATGCTGCGCGACATCGCGTTCGTGAACGACACGTCCGTCATCCGCCGCCTTCCCAAGATGACCGCCATCAACAGCGCCATCGAAATCGACCTCACCGGTCAGGTCTGCGCCGACTCCATCGGGACACGGCACTACTCCGGCGTCGGCGGACAGATGGACTTCGTCCGGGGGGCTTCCCTCTCGGAAGGCGGAAAGCCGATTTTTGCGCTCACTGCCCGCACCTTGAAGGGCCACAGCCGCATCGTGCCCACCCTCAAAGAAGGCGCGGGTGTCGTCACAACCCGAGCCCACGTCCACTACGTCGTCACCGAGTTTGGTGTGGCCGATCTGTACGGCAAGAACCTGCTCCAGCGCGCCCGCGCCCTCATCGCCATCGCTCACCCCGACTGCCGCGAAGACCTCGAACGCGCCGCATTCGAACGATTTCACTGCAACTAGGTCGCGCCAATGCGGCCAACCGCTTGACTTAGACCCCGCCCTCGGGGTTCACTATGTGTTGGATTTGCCGGTCCCAATCGGCACGCATGCCTGCCATGCGTTCCACTTACCAGATCGTGGGGGTATAGCTCAGTTGGGAGAGCGCTTGCATGGCATGCAAGAGGTCAGGGGTTCGAACCCCCTTACCTCCACCAAGTTTCCGGTTCGAGTTCGAATGCCATCTCCTAGTGGAGGAAGGACTCCCAATCTGTCCATGGGTTTGCCCGACTCGCAACGGCGAAGTCCGAATATCGCTGGATGCTTCTTGGTCGACCGGGACATTGACTCACAAGCCAAACAATCTAGTAGGCTTAAGACAGCAGGCCCCGGATCTCCTCCACTGCTTCGCGCTCGAGATGGCTCGCAAGGACGATCAGCTCTTCCTGGTCAAGAGGATCCAGATCTCGGTTGGCGACAGCTTGCAGCGTGTCAGAGATCTTCTCGTACTTTGCCGCGATAAGTTCGACATCCGATTCGGGGAAGTATTGGTTAATCTCGCGAAAGTAGGCGGCAGTTTGTCGGCGTCCTTCGCCCCACACCATCGCATTCCACCAATGCCCATGGCTCCTTCCGTGGGCCCCAATTGCCTCCCTCCAAAGCGCATAAGCATTGGGGCCAAGGCCACAATGTTCTGATGCAAGTTGCTGCGGATGATCATAGAGTCCCACGGCAAGTTCTAGGCTGCGCCTAATCGTCTCCCTCAGCGGAAGTGGCGCAACGCGCTTAAACCCGAAGAAATTCGCATGTGGCTCAGAGCCAAACTCCATCCATGTTCCGCAGGAAAGGCGCTGTGGGGGAAAGTCCATATCCCAAGGTTGCGACAGAGAGAAACCCTCATTGTCATAACCAAGAACGACCTGAAATTCAAGGTTGATGAGCCCAGGGGGGCGACCTGCATCGACTTCGGATCTTAGAAAAGCCTCGACCGCCGCGCGCTGGTCGGGCGTGGCCCGACTGTCAAAAAAGCCTAGATCATTTACGCGAACTCCAAGGCGAGCGAACCCTTCAAAAACAGCCTCTCGCTTCCATGTGTAAGGGCTACTTGGGCAAAGTTCGGGATGAATGTGGATGACAAACGCGTAGCCCGAGGCACCGTAGAGCATGGAGTTTGACAGCTGGACGCCATGGGCATCGAAAACCCCACGCATCATGCCCATAAGCGTCGAGTTAAACGGCGGTACTTTTACCGGAAGTGACTTCACACCGAACCTCTCGTTTACAATACCCCCTTACTGATGCAAGGGGCTAAACTGACTTCCACTGGTCGGAAAAGAGTGTGGATACCAGGGAGAATCCTGAGGTGAGTAGCCTAGTCCTCGCTGCACAAGGAACTTCTATACTCTGGACTTCAGGCATTCTGCGGTTTCAGTGAGAGCTTCTCGCCGGGACGCCGATGCCTCATCCGCTACGAGGAAGGAAGCATCGTCCTTTGCCGATCCCGAGGACTCTCAAAATCTCGACTCTTCGCGTAGAGGCCGTGCTCCGTTCGGAATAGATTCAGGGGCCAGATGTCCAAATCCAAGGCGTGTTGAGAAGGTAATACCTGCACTTCGTCCTACGCCCTTAAGCGCGTAGTCGATCTTCGTGAATCGCAGATCCCACTTTTCGTGAAGTTTGGGGTCTTGTGTCTTTTGCCAAATCACCAAGGATGATTCTTTCTACAAAAATCACAAGACTAGACTAGCAGTGGAGAAATTCGAGCTAGCCGGGCTTTGAGCGTTCCCGCTCGAACTTGCGTCGGCGAAGGATGGGGACCGTCCATATCCAGATGCCCGAGATGCTTAGAGCACCCAAACTGATCGCGACGATGGGCAGCACCCATTGGTGAAAAACATCGCCCATCAGGCTCAGGTCATGCAGGTCTTCGACGAACTGATCGGTTCGCTTTGCCACCTGCAGCACCTCACCCGTCGATCCATCCACCTGAACCTCTTGGTATCCCTCGCGCGAAACGATCTTGTAGACGTTGCGCTTGGGTCGGTAATCCACCCGGTCGATGTCCTTTGGGCTCTTCAGTTCCGGTAGCCCAACGGCAAAGGCCGCCGTCATCGCCCGGTCCACGCTTACAACGCGCTCATACGAAGTCACGGTCGCTCCGCGTTTTTCTTCCGGTCGAATCCAGTTCACCCGCGACTTCGTGGCCAAGAGAAAGCCGGTTAGGCTGATGAGAAGCAGGAAAGCGGCATTGAGAATACCGATTGTGCGATGCCATTGGCGGAGCTTCTGATACACACCTCGTTATACGCCAACTCACTCGGGTGAACGAGGAGTTTCAGCCGGTCTCCCGAAGCGTAACCCTTGGGACCTGGACGAGGCGTCCAGGCTCCTGAAGCGGACGAGGGCGTCCGCGCTCCGGTTAAATGGCGACGTACGAGGAACGGCCGAGGCGATACAGCGCGGTCTCGATGACTTCGCCGTACTTCTCGCGGAACTTCAGTAGCAGCGCCTCCAACTCCTCTGGCTTCTCCTTGCGGGCGAGGCGAATGGCGGCCAGGGCCTGGTTCATCTCCTGGACCACCGCCGAGATCGGCTCACCCAGCAAGCGCCAAACGGTCAGCCAGTCTGCCTGGTCCCGCGTCACAATCCGCGCCACCATGCCGCGAGCATCCGCCAGCGATTCGGCCGTTAGCTCCGCTCGACCCAGCAACGAGAGCAACCCCTCGCGGTAGCGCTGAGCCATCGCCGCGCTGATCGGCAAGCGGCCGTAGTCGCCATCCGTCACCAAGACTTTGCCCTGAAGCGGGTTCACCTTGGCCACCCAGAAAGTCGTGTGGCGACCAATCTCGATGGCTTCAGGGCGTCGGGTCTGAAGCTCGACCTCCCAACCCGTGGGTGCATCGGCGCACTGGAGCAAGAAGCGGCGACCCCCGATGGGGCGAAGCACGGTTCCGTTCAGCTCATCGCCGAGTTTGAGATGTTTGGGGGCAGCAGATTCCATATCCTATTGTGGTCGTTTCCCGTCATCCAAGTTAAGAGTTCGTTTCGCCAGCCGAATAATGCCGGGATTCATGTAAGAATGGAGCATGTCTACCAAATCCGTTGGAGAATCTCTCGTCGCAATCTCCAAAACCGGCAACTTCCGCGAGGCCATTGACACCCTCTACGCCGACAACATCGTTAGCATCGAGGCCCAAGGCGAAAGTCGCGAGGTGCAGGGTATCGAATCGGTCCACGGCAAGATGGATTGGTTCGCCACGACGTTTGAGGTCCACTCCGTCGATGTGCAAGGCCCCTGGGTCAACGAGCCGCAATTCGTTGTCCGATTCACGCTGGACGTAACCGATAAAGCATCGGGCAACCGCTTCCCGATGGATGAATTCGCCGTCTACACCGTCTCCGAAGGCAAAATCGTTCACGAGCGCTTCTTCGTCTAAGCCAATCTCCGAAGCTGAGCTACGGATCAAGAGATATTTCGTTCTAGAACGAAATATCTCTTGACTTTTCAGAATGTCGGTGCGATCATTTCGTTAATGAACGATTCGTCAGCCGTCGAAATGTTGGAAACAGAGTCGCTGGAGATCGAAGCGATGCTGAACGCGCTCGGCGATCCCTCGCGTCGTCGAGTACTCGCTTTTCTCCGAAGCTGCCCGTGTGCAGTGGTCCTTGATGAGGCCACGGCGGAGGTCCGTCCGGTTGATGGCGTCACGGTGGGTGAGGTCTGTTGCGCGGTTCCCATTTCTGCCGCGACTGTTTCCCAACATATGAAAGTCCTTCGCGAGGCGGGACTCATCGTCACCAAACGCGACGGAAAATTCGTCCGCTGTTGCGTCGATCCTCGCGCTCTCCGTCGTCTCGCCGCTTACTTTTGCGCCACTCCCCCCGCAGCTCCCGAAGAAGCAACCTGTTGCTCGTGGCAGGAAGAGAGTCACATGCCAAACGCGAAAACCCACCTTGCCCTCAACGTCCGAGACCTTCAGAAATCCATTGCTTTCTACGAGGCCTTTTTCGGTGCTCCTGTGCACAAACGGCGACCAGGCTATGCCAATTTCGACCTCGAATCACCCCCGCTCAAACTTGCGCTGAACGAAGATCCGAACTTCATGCCGCGCGTTGGATCGCTGAATCATCTAGGAATTGTGCTCGAATCAGTCGAAGCCGTGAACCGCGTGCGTGCTCGTCTCAATGCAACCGATCTAGCCCTGGATGATGAAGGGGACACGGTCTGCTGCTTCGCCCGTCAAGACAAAGTGTGGGCGCACGACCCTGACGGCAACGCTTGGGAGGTCTACGTCATTCTCGACGAGATGATGGATGGGAAGTTCGAAGCCCCTCCGGCATCCGAGGTGAGTTGCTGTTCGACTGCCGGATCGCTCCCAGCTCCCGAGCGCCCAATGCAGGCTCTTCGAGTCGTGAAGTAGCAGGATGAGAGCCCGTCTCGGACATCCGCAGAACTCCGAAGCAATATGCCGGATCTACAATCAGGGGATCGCACGGCAACCTTCGAGACCCAACTCCGCACTCCAGGTGAGATTGTCAATTGGTTTGATGAGGGCGGCTATCCTATCGTAGTTGTCGAGGAAGACGGCAAGGGCGTCATCGCTTGTGCTTCACCTTCGGAGTACAGGAGCGGACATTGTTTCCGAGGAATCGCCGAGTTCTCAGTCTACGTTGAGGTGGCACGTTGTGATCGTGGGGCGGGCCGCCTGCTCTGTCTAGCCTTATCAATGAGTCGGCGAAAGTCGGTATCTGGAAATTGCTCTCGCGCATTTTGTCGAGAATGTGGCCAGTCGCACGCTCGTTCGCTCCTTGGGCTTTCACGAGGTCGGCGTTTACGAGAGGCAAGCGCAGTTGGAGGTCGTTTGGCGAGACGTCGTCATTGTCGAAAGATGCCTTGAGTTGCAGCCTTTAGCCTAAAAACAAAAATGCCCCACCTCGAAAGGTGGGGCTTTTCTTGCATGAGTTCTCAGCGCTTAACGAACTGGAAGCCACGTCGGGCCTTCTTGCGACCGTACTTCTTACGTTCCTTGACGCGAGGGTCTCGCGTCAAGAATCCGCCAGCGCGGAGCGACTTGCGGAAGTCCTCGTCCACCTCAAGCAGCGCCCGAGCGATGCCGAGCTTGATGGCTCCGGCTTGGCCGGAGATACCGCCGCCCTTGGTCTTGGCGATGACGTTGTATCGATCGATCAGCTCCAGCTGCTCAAGCGGGCTCTTCACGACGTACTCGAGGATCGGGCGACCAAGGTACTCCTTGAAATCGCGGCCATTGATGCTGATGTTGCCTTCGCCCGAAACGAGCCAGACACGGGCAATGGCGCTCTTTCGGCGGCCAGTGCCATAAAATGGTTTCGCAGTTGCCATGCGTTACTTATCCTTCCTGATGTTGAGGGGAATGGGGTTCTGGGCGGCGTGGGGATGCTCGCTACCCGCATAAACCTTGAGTTTCTTGAAGAGAGCCTTGCCAAGCTTGGTCTTGGGCGTCATGCCCCAGATCGCCTTCTCGACGAGCTTGACCGGATCCTCGGCAAGCATCTTTCCGCGAGAAACGTTCTTGAGTCCGCCTGGCCAACCGGTGTGCCAGTAGATCAGTTCATCGGCCTTGTTACCGGTGAGAATCACCTTATCGGCATTGATGACGACAACGAAGTCGCCCATGTCGGTGTTGTAGGTGAAGGTTGGTTTGTGCTTTCCGCGAAGCACTTGGGCGACCTGTCCGGCGAGCCTTCCAACAGGCATGCCGGCCGCGTCGACCACATACCATTTGCGTTCGATGGAGCCTTCTTTGGGTGCGTATGTTCGATTCATGAGGGTCGTTCTTTTGGCCTTCCGGCCGGTCTGGGAGCGGGGTTCCACTCGGGCTGATGAGTCCGAACCCTTCAAAAGCCAAAAAGAACTACTCTTCAAAGCCAGACGAGTCGGTGACACTGGTGTCGGAAAAATCGGGGCGAGACGTTCGCGAATCGCGGGGGTGACGACCATAGCGCACACGCATGAGGCACAAGCCACACGCCGGGAGCACCACCGGCCATTGAAGGGAGTTCCGTTCCTGGGGATCCAGGAGTCTGCTGACCTCTTCGACGGGTCGTAGGCCGCGTCCCACTTCCAGGAGCGCCCCGGCCATCCGGCGCATCATTCCGCGCAAGAAAGCCGTACCAACCACGTCCACCCACACCTCATCTCGGATCGCTCGGATTCTGAACTCAGTCAGTTTCCGAACGGTGTTCAAGACCCCTGGGTGAAGCTCCTCGGTGAATCCACGGTAATCGTGGGTTCCCCGAAGTATGTCTGCCCCTTCCTGCATCTTCTCGATATCGAGAGTTCGATGCTGAAAGTGGACATAGCGAGCGCGATGCGGATCGCGCGGAAAGATTCCGATTCGATAGCGGTAGTGCCGATCGATGGCAAAAAACCGACTGTCGAAGTCCGGTGCAACTTCCGTTGATTTCACGATGACGATGTCATTCGGCAGTCGTTGATTCAGGACCCTCGCCCAGCGACTCACATCCATCGGGTTGGCAGTGTCGAAATGACACACCTGGCCCTTGGCGTGCGCTCCGCTGTCGGTTCGGCTCGCTCCAGAGATCTCGATATCATCGCCCGAGATGTGGCGAACAGCTTCTCTCAATGTACTCTGGACAGTTCGGTGTCCAGCTTGGGCGGCAAAGCCGCGGAAATCAGTCCCGTCGTAAGCCACGACGAGCCTAATGCGTTTAGTCGACAAGCTCCAACACTGCTTCCATCGCGCCATCGCCTCGGCGCAGGCCAAGCTTGGTCAGTCGAGTGTAGCCACCAGGTCGAGTGGTGTATCGAGGTCCAATCTCGTTGAAGAGGTGAGCCACGAGGTCCTCACCGTTGATCAGGCTTCGTTGCTGAAGGATCAAGGTCTTCTCGGCCGGGGTCTTGCCTGCCAGCGCCTTCTCGGGTCGAGGAGAGCTGGAGCTGTGGCCCACGAGCACTCGTCGCGCACGGCGTCGAGCTTCCAGACCATTCTCTTTCTTGGTCAGGGTAATGAGCTTCTCGACAAGTCGTTGAAGCTCCTTGGCTCGGCCGAACGTGGTTCGGACGTAGCCGTGGCGAATGAACTGCCGCTGCAAGTTCGTGAGCAACGCATTGCGCTGATCGCTTGGCAGTCCAAGTTTACGTCGGTCGATTAGGTGATTCATGGCTCTTTAGAAATCGTCGTCTTCGTCGTCGAGAGTCAGGTCGGCTCGGAAGCCTCCCTTCGGCGGTCGCAGTTCGAGACCGTGCTCTTGGAGCTTGTCTCGCACTTCGAGCAGGGACTTCTTGCCAAAGCCGCGAATGGCCGTGAGGTCCGATTCGCTGGCCAAAGCAAGCTGCTTCAGCGTGAGGATTCCCGCGCGGCGAAGGCAGTTGAACGTTCTCTGCGAGAAGTCCAACTCTTCGATGCGGATATCCGGAACGTTCTTCAGGAATTCGTCGGTCGACAGTTCGTCTTCGCCGATCTGCGCCTCGTAGCCCGGCTCGCCGAGCTCGAAGAACATTCGGAAGTACTTGTCGAGAATGTGGGCAGCCTGCGAGATCGCGTCGTTCGGGCGGATCGAGCGGTTGGTCCAAACGTCGAGCACCAATCGCTCGTAGTCCGTTCGAATACCAAGTCGAGTCTGCTCGACCGTGTAGTTCACCTTGGTGATCGGAGTGTACTGGGCTCCGCAAGGAATGACACCGATCATGCCACGGTATCGCTCTTGCTTCTCGGGCAGAACGTAGCCTATGCCAACGCCAACGTAAATCTCAATTCCGAGCGTCGCGGTCGGATCGGAGATCGTCGCGATGTACATCTCGGGGTTGACGACCTCAACGCCCTCGGGGCAAACGACGTCGGCACCGGTGACGGTTCCGGGGCCCTTCGCTTCGAGCTTCAGGGTGAGGTCTTCAACCAGGGGGCCTTCGCGGTTGATCTTAACCGCAAGGTCGCGAATGTTGAGTAGCAACTCGGTGGTGTCTTCTTTCACTCCAGGAATCGGAGCGAATTCGTGGGCGACCTTGTCGATGCGAACAGCGGAGATCGCGGCGCCCTGAATGGAGCTCAGGAGCACGCGGCGCAGACCATTACCAATAGTCTGGCCGTAACCCCTCTCAAGGGGCTCAAGCACAAATTTGCCGTAGTCGGCGGTTAGATCCAGCGTGGAGATTTGGGGCATGACTTAGAGTTCGGAAAGTGGGCCGCAAGCGGCCCGAAGAACAAACTTGGAACTTAGACGCGTCGTCGCTTCGGAGGCCGGCATCCGTTGTGCGGCACCGGAGTGATGTCGCTGATGCTCGTGACTTCCAAACCAGAAGCTTGCAGAGCGCGGATTGCCGTCTCGCGACCGGAGCCGGGACCACGAACCTGGACGTCCACCTTCTTCATGCCGTGCTCCTGAGCAAGTCGGCTGGCCTTGTCCGCCGCGACCTGAGCTGCGAACGGAGTGCCCTTTCGGCTGCCTTTGAAGTTGGCGTTGCCCGCACTGGCCCACGAGATCGTGTTGCCTTGCGCATCGGTGATGGTCACCAATGTGTTGTTGAAGGACGCCTGGATATGGGCCACCCCGACCGGGATGTTTTTCTTTTCCTTCTGCTTGCCTTTCTGTTGTGTCTTTCGTGCCATAGGATTTCTTGAGTTGGAATTCGATTCTTCGCCCTAGCAGAACTAGGGCGAAAGAGTCAGCCCTTACTACTTGCGAGCCTTCTTCTTGCCGGCCACGGTCTTTGGCTTACCCTTACGAGTTCGCGCGTTGTGGCGGGTGTTCTGGCCTCGGGTCGGGAGACCACGTCGGTGACGCAGGCCTCGGTAGGAGTTGATCTCGATCAGTCGGCGGATGTTGCCCGCTACTTCACGGCGAAGGTCTCCCTCCACCTGATAGTCTCGGTCGATGATCTCACGCAACGCAGTGACTTCTGCGTCGGAAAGTTCTCGAACTCGCTTTCGCGGGTCGATCCCTGCCTTTTCGCAAACTTCCCAGGTGTTGTGCTTTCCAATGCCATAGAGAACGGGCAACGCGTAGGCAATGGCCTTGTCGCGCGGCAAATCAATACCAGCAATACGAGCCATAAGTTAGCCTTGCCTCTGCTTGTGCTTGGGGACGACGCAAATCACTCGCACAACTCCGTTGCGCTTAATAATTTTGCATTTATCGCAAATTTTTTTGACACTGGCACGAACCTTCATGCTTTCGGGATCCTTGGGCCGTCTTAGAAAATGTCCGGCGTGATGAGTGCACAAAACGGACATGCGTTTGACGGACGCAAGAGAACATTATACCGATTGGATCACGCCAGCGCAACCCTTGGCGCAACCTTTCTCTTTGCCTCAAGTGCGGGTGCCTCATCGTCCATAATCCATCTGTCAGCAATGGAACAGGCGATTTTGCTATGTGATCTCGAAGATTACTCGCTGCTGCCAAGCGCAGCGCCGTCGTCAATCTCTGGAATATTCTCGCCAAAAGCCGGATCTACCAAGAGAACCCCAAGGCCATGACCCTCTGCGGCACCGGCGACGGCTACTACGCCGTCCGCCTCTGCGAATCTCCAGAAGACTTCGAGGGGATGCATGAGCTTGCGCTCAACATTGCAACTGGCGATGGAATCACCGAGACCGGCACTCGAGTCGCCCTCCATTACGGTTCCGCCGAGAAGGTCAAAGTCCTTGGCAACCGAAGCGAACTTGCGGGCCACGGCATGAACTTCGCCTCCCGCATCATTGGCTTCGGCGTCGCCGGCCAAATCATCATGAGCGAAGAGTTCCTCCGCGAGTGGAAGAACCAAGACGGTGCTCTCATCATTCACGACATCTATCCGAGTCTGGAAGATGAAGGTTTCCCTGTTCGCGTTAAGCACGGCGTGCGGGGCAAAATCTGGCGCATTGGGCGCGGGACTTCGCTTCGCCTGAAGCGCCTCACCGCCGTCGACGAGCTGATCTACGACGAGCTCAGTTCACTCGACAATGAACTTTCCGAGTTAATCGCCGAGGTCGAACCTGACGCCCAACTGAAGGCGCGCTACACCATATGGGAACTCAAGAAGTCCCGGCCCGGTGGCCGCGACGAGCCGATGAAGCGAATCCTGCGGCCCTCTCTGCGCTGGTCTGCCCACCCTGAAGTTTCACCACGATTCGATAGCTCACTTTTCCGCCTCGCCCCTCCCGAAGGCCCCGGTCTCGCCTACACCGACTTCGCCCCTCGATGGCTGGCCGACCTACCGGACGCCGAAGCTGACCTTGACGCCTACCGCCAGGCCATCTGCGATCGCTGGAAGATCATGCCCGAGACGATTCGAGGCTGGTCGCGATGGCCACGGGCCATCATCGACCTCCCCCTCAGCATCACCGCTGGCAACGGCTCCGCCGATGGCCACCAACCCGATGCAGTCCTCTCCATCGACCTGCTCCCCCCGCTCAGCACCATCGACGATGAAGTCTGGCGCAATATCGCCGACTACCTCACGTCCGATCGATGCTACGCCCTGTCGCTCCTCGTCTTGTTACGTGGGACCTTGTGACCGAAGCTGGAACCAGGCTTCCGTTTCTGCTGTCGATAGACTAGAATAACCAAACGTTGGTGGAGGACCTATGAGCAAAGAAGAACTCAATAGCCGGTTGTCGGCCAAGATTGACGAGCGCAAGAAGCGCGTCAAGCCCACCCTTCCCGAGGATGGCAACGATCCCCGCTACAAGATCTTGACCGAACCTGATAAAGCTGAACCCCAGCCTTCGCTTTATCGAATTCACCGTCTCGATAACAAGGGCTAACCCAGTAGAATCTTCGTGTGGCGAACACGCGAAAGACCCTCATTCCTGGCGAATCTCGGATCCTCCATGGAGGAGACTACAACCCCGACCAGTGGCTGAAGCAACCCGAAATCCTCGATGAGGATTTTCGGCTCATGCCTCTGGCCGGGTGCAACACCTTCTCGGTGGGCATCTTCGCTTGGGTCCAGCACGAACCCCAAGAAGGCGTTTTCCAGTTCGAATGGCTCGACCGTCTGCTCGATCGTTTCGCCGAAGCAGGCCACCGCGCCATCGTCGCCACCCCAAGTGGGGCCAAGCCCGCTTGGATGTCCGAAAAGTATCCCGAGATTCGTCGTGTCAACCGCGCGGGCATTCGCGATCACTACAAAGAGCGCCACAACCACTGCTGGACTTCGCCAATCTATCGCGAGAAGGTCCGCATCATCAACACCCATCTGGCCGAGCGCTATGCCGGTCACCCCGCGCTCGGCATGTGGCACATCTCCAACGAGTACGGCGGCGAGTGCTTCTGCGACCTCTGCCTCACCTCTTTCCGATCATGGCTGCGCGACCGGTACCAGACGCTTGACGCCCTGAATGAAGCCTGGTGGACTGGATTCTGGAGCCACACCTACACCGATTGGAGTCAAATCGAGCCGGGTGACTGGTCTGTCGATGGCCTTGAGCTCGATTGGAAGCGATTCGTCACCGAGCAAGTCTGCGACTTCTTCGAATGGGAAGTTCAGCCGATGCGCGCGCTGACCCCGGAAATCCCCTGCACTACTAACTATATGGGCCTCTACAGCGGCATTGACTATGCCCGCCTCGCCCAGCACCTCGATGTGGTCGTGGACGACCAATACCCGCGCTTCAACCCCCTCGATGCCGGATGGGCCCGAAGTGCCGCCGGGATCTCGATGAAAGACAGCCTCCATCGAAACTTCAAGCCCGATCGGCCCTGGATGGTGATGGAAAGCTGCCCGGATTCGGTGCAATGGATGAACCCGATGACCCTGAAACGGCCCGGTGTGCATCGCATCGAGATGCTCCAAGCCATCGGCCACGGTGCCGAGGGCACACTCTACTTCCAATGGCGCAAAGGACGCGGTGGCGGTGAGAAGCTTCACGGCGCAGTGGTTGACCATGTCGGGCACGAGAACACGCGCGTATTTCGCACAGTGGCCGAAGTCGGCGAGCTATACAAGAAGCTCGGTGGCGTCATCGGCTCTACCGTCCCGGCCGATGTCGCTCTCCTCTATGATTGGGACAACCGTTGGGCCTTCGAGCTGACCTCCGGTGCCCCCACGAATCATGGCGAGTTCGGAAGCACCGTCCACGACCACTACCAGGCACTCTGGGAGCGACAGATCGCGGTCGATGTCATCTCTGCCAACGCCGATGGCTTTTCCGCCTACAAGGTCGTCGTCGCCCCGATTCTCTGGCTCATCCACCCCGGCGTCGCCGACCGACTAAAGGACTACGTCTCGCGCGGCGGAATTCTGGTCGCGACCTTCTATTGCGGCACCGTCGATTCGACCAATCGCGTCTGGTTTGGTGGTCTACCTGGCGATGGCCTTCGCGAACTCTTTGGCGTCTGGAACGAAGAGACCGACGTTCTTCACCCTGAGGCCTCGGCCCCGCTCCAAATTGTCGATGGAAACTCCCTCGGCCTCAGCGACACGCTGACCGCGCGGACCATCCGCTCGATCCTCCATCTCGAAGGCGCCGAAGCCGTCGCCACCTACACTGACCAGTTCTATGCGGGCACGCCCGCCGTCACCGTGAATTCGTTTGGCCTCGGCAAGGCGATCTACTTCGGTGTTCAGTCGGATGTCGCCTCCATCGGGCATCTGTACGACCGAGTGCTGCCGGTCGCCGGTGTGGCCCCGGTCGTCAATCTGGAAGCCCCGGTCGGCGTATCGGCCCAATTGCGGACCTCCGAGACCCACGACTACCTGTTCATCCAGAACTTCACCGCTGCTGACGCCCCCTACACGCTCCATGAGGATGGCTTCACAAACGTTGAGACAGGTGAAACGGTCCAAAGCGGAGTACTCAAGCGCGAAGGCAGCCTCGTTTTGGTCCGCACCAAATGAATGGATTCGGCATGTTCATCGCCGGTCTCAATGGCCTGTTCTGCCTGATTGCGTTCCTCAACTACGTCCTGATTCCTCGCCCCAAGAGTTGTGAGGAATCAGAGGATCCCTCCTTCTTGGTCCTGATTCCAGCCCGCAACGAGGCGGAAAACCTGGCGAAGCTCGTCCCCGCTTTGCTTGCCCAAGGCATTCCCGTGATTGTCTTCGATGATGAATCGACCGATGGCACCGCCGAGGTCGCAGTGCAAGCTGGGGCGACCGTCCTTCGTGCAAAAGAGCCCCTGCCGCAAGGCTGGACAGGCAAGAACCGGGGTTCCTATGCCCTCGGCCACGCTGCCCTTTCCGATTCTGACGCCCAGTGGTTCTTGTTTCTCGACGCTGACGTGATGCCGGAACCTGGCTTTGCCTCCGCTGTCCGGTCAGCACTTCGCGAGGCTCACCCTAGTGTCGGCGTCATCACCGCCTTGCCCAAAGTCATCGGTGGCCAGCCCCCCGAGCCCCTGTTCATGGCCTGGGTCGGCACCATTCTGCTCTCGACCATACCAATTGGCCTTGTCGGCCGCGTCCGAGTCGGCCATGCGCGATTCCTGAACGGCCAGTTCCACGCCTGGCGTCGTGAGGTCTATGCGGCACTCGACCCGAATGAGCGAGTCAAAGGCCGCATCCTGGAAGACGTGATGATGGCGCGCCTCTGCGCCGCCCAGAACGTCCGCGTCGACACAGTCAACCTGACCCAATACCTCAGCGTCCGCATGTACCAGACCTGGCGTCAGGCTCTTGACGGAATGTCCAAGAACTCCTACGAAATTGCGGGCAACGTCCCTGGTTCAATCTTCCTCGCCGTGTTTCTCTTGTTTTGGGGGTTCGGCTGGGTCCTCGCCGGGCCTTGGCTCGTTCTCGCCCTGTCATTCCTCGTCCTAACCGGCGTCGCCGTCGGAATCCAAGTCCGGGCCAGCACGCTGTTGGCGGTCCTGATGCCGGTGGCGCTCTCCATCGGCGCTTTCACCGTCCTCCGCTCCATCGCCTGGCACCGTCAGGGCAAAGTCGTCTGGAAGGGTCGCACCTATCCAGGCAACTAGCGAAGGGAGCTCGAACCCACCGCCCCCCACCCCATCGGCGGTAGAATGAAGGCGTCCAACCTATGGATCAGTCGCTTATCCGCAATTTTTGCATCATCGCCCACATCGACCATGGCAAGTCGACCCTTGCCGACCGGCTTATCGAGCGGTGCGGTGCGATTCGTGGCACCGCCCAAGAGCAGATGCTCGACTCGATGGACATCGAGCGAGAGCGCGGCATCACCATCAAAATGGCCGCCGTTCGGCTGATCTACCCCGCGCAAGATGGCAAGGTTTATCAACTAAACCTCATCGATACCCCCGGCCATGTGGACTTCACCTACGAAGTTTCTCGTGCCCTCTTTGCGTGCGAAGGCGCTCTACTGGTCGTGGACGCCAGCCAGGGTGTCGAAGCGCAAACTATTGCCAACGCGGGCATGGCGATGAACCAGAACCTGGAAATCATCCCCGTCATCAATAAAATTGACCTACCCCACGCCGATGTCGAGCGCGCCAAAGCCGAAATCGAAAGCGCGATCCTGATCGACGCCTCCGAAGCCATCCCTTGCTCGGCCAAGGCTGGTATCGGAATCGACGAAATCCTCGAAGCCATCGTCAAGCTCGTCCCGCCCCCGAGCGGCAAGCCGGACGCGCCCCTCCGCGCCCTCATCTATGACTCTCACTTCGACGCCTACCAAGGCGCGGTTGCCTATATCCGAGTCAAGGATGGAAGCGTCCGCAAGGGCGACAAGATCAAGATGATGTCGTCATCGACGATCTTCGATGTGGACTCCACCGGCCACTTCGCCCCCGGCCTGCAAACCAACGCCGGCCTCGAAGCTGGACAGGTTGGATTCCTCACTGCCGCGATGAAGAGCATCGGCGATGCCCCTGTCGGCGACACGATCACGAACTCTGACCGCCCCGCCGAATCGCCCCTGCCCGGCTACCGCCAGGCTCTTTCGATGGTCTTCTGCGGTCTCTATCCCACCGACGGTGACGAATACGAGGACCTGCGCGACGCCATCGGGAAGCTGAAGCTCAACGACGCCTCGCTCCAGTTCGAGCCCGAGACTTCGGCCGCGCTTGGCTTCGGGTTCCGTTGCGGATTCCTTGGCCTGCTCCACATGGAGATCGCCCGCGAGCGCCTTGAGCGCGAGTTCGGCCTCGACCTCATCCTCACCGCGCCGAGCGTGGACTACCGGGTTACCCGCACCAACGGCGAGACCACCCACATCTCCAACCCATTCGACTTCCCCGCTCCTCACGAGATCGCAAGTATCGAAGAACCCGCCGTCAACGCGACCATCATGGTCCCGAACGAATACGTCGGAGCCGTTATGACCCTCTGCCAAGAGCGACGTGGCGTCTATATGAAGACGGAGTACGTCACTCCCCAGCGAGTTATCCTCTACTACGTCTTGCCTCTGGGCGAAATCCTGATGGATTTCTTCGACAAGCTAAAGTCATACACTCGTGGTTACGCTTCGTTCGACTACGAGTTTACCGACTACCAACAGGCCGACCTCGTCAAGCTCGACATTCTTCTGAATGGCGATATCGTCGACGCCCTCAGCTTCATTGTCCACCGTTCGTTCTCGTACAATCGGGGCCGCCTCATGGTGGAGCAGCTTAAGAAGGTTGTCCCGCGACAGCAATACGAAGTGCGCGTCCAAGCCGCCATCGGAGCCAAGGTTATCAGCGCCGATACCATCAAGCCGTTCCGCAAGAACGTCATCGCCAAGTGCTACGGCGGCGACATCACTCGTAAGAGAAAGCTCCTTGAGAAGCAAAAGGAGGGCAAGAAGCGCATGAAACAGATCGGCTCCATCGAGCTGCCTCAGGAAGCATTCCTTAGCGTGCTCAAAGTCTCCGAGTAAGCGGTTAGTTATTCAAGGTACGGTGGTGACGGCTGAACTTGCGCCGGGTGCGGACAAATCCTTTGTCCGGCACTCGGCGGATCACGCTCACTGATCCATCGATCTCGAGCATCGCAAGCTCAACCTGGTCACACGACGTCACCTCGTGCTCGCGCAAGACCTGCGAAAGGTCATCCTCCGTCATCTTCTCGCGCACAAGGTTCCGGTGCTGGATCTCGCCATGATCCACCAGCACAACCGGCACTCCCTCCACAAATCGGGCAAACGTGAGGTTCCGATTCCGAACCCAGGCCACCCCCGAGTTCATGAGCAGAAGCATCGCCGCCGCCACAAGCCCACCCGTCACGCTCACATCCGGCCCCGTCATCGCGTTTTGCACGGAGTTCGAGACCAGTAACAGGAGGACGAGGTCAAACGGGGTCAACTGGCCAATCTGACGCTTGCCCGAAAGCCGAATCCCTAGCAACAGGAAGCCATAGACCAGCGCGGTCCGAAGCGCAATCTCCCCCAGCGAAGCCACCGAAAAGTTCCACACCTACCCAGTGTGTAACGAAATCCTGCTGACTACCCAAAGGAGAGACTGTTGCCGCCAGTCCAGTTGAGGAGACGCTACAAAACTTCGCGAGCCCGCACAGTCTTTCGCTCGATCCGCTTTTCGTAACTCGCCCCTTGCACAACCCTCTGGACGAAAATACTCGGGACGTGAACCTGATCGGGATCGAGCGTACCGACCTCGACCAGCTCTTCGACCTCGGCCACGCAGACCCGGCCCGCTGTCGCCATCATTGGGTTGAAGTTGCGGGCTGTCTTACGAAACACAAGGTTGCCCGATCGGTCGCCACGCCAGGCTTTGACGATAGAGAGGTCGGCCCGCAGAGCGGTTTCCATGACGTAATGCTCGCCTTCAAACTCGCGAGTCTCCTTGCCCTCGGCGACCAGCGTCCCGTAGCCCGTCTTCGTGTAAAACGCCGGTATCCCCGCGCCCCCGGCCCGAATTCGCTCGGCCAAAGTGCCCTGAGGGTTGAACTCAAGCTCAAGCTCGCCGCTGAGGTACTGCCGCTCGAATTCGGCATTCTCGCCCACGTAGGAGGAGATCATCTTTCGAATCTGCTTGGTCTGAAGCAACAGACCCATGCCGAAGTCATCGACCCCGCAGTTGTTGCTAATCACGGTGATGCCCTGCACTCCGGTCTCGCGCAAGGCAAGGATAAGGTTCTCGGGGATGCCGCAAAGGCCGAATCCGCCCGACATCACCACCATGCCATCGAAAGTGAGACCCGCCAGCGCCGTTGCCGCCGATTCGTAGACCTTGTTCATGACCTGTCGCCATTATCGCACGACAGGCCCTAATCGGTTAAAAAGGCCAGCGGTCAGCGCTGGCCAAAGCGGGGATTTAGAGAAGGGGCCGGAGGTGGCCCCCGAATGATTCATTTTCAAGTTGGTCACCGGCATTCCCGAGACCCGAGTAAGTAGACGAAAGCCCAAGATTCATGTTCCCGAAACGGGTTCAGACGCGCTCAGTTCCTTCAGAAGTTCGGGCAATTTGAAGGTGAGTTCGCTATTGGTGGCCAAACGGTCAATCCCAACGTTGCGACCAAGCTCAAGCAGCTCTTTCTCCTTGTGCCCCGCATGGGCCAGGGTCTTGACTCCGCGCTGCTTGAGTTCAGCCGCAAGTCCCGCCACCCCAGAGGAACCAAGGTTAAGAATCGCAACATCCCCTTCGGCCATCTCTTCACTGACGCGGGCTGCAACCTTGGCGTCCAAATCGATCGCCCGCAGGGTCTGCAGCAGCCGTGCGCTCCAAAGAAGGTTGCTCTCGAAGACCCAAACTCGCATACGGCAAAGGTACCTTTTGTCTCATGAGCGTTCGGGCCTTGGTGTGGAAGCGGGATCATCTTCTGTTGCTGGATCAGCGGGTTTTGCCCCATCAGGAGGTCTGGCTGGAACTCCGGACCCACGAGCAAGTCGCCACCGCCATTCGCGATATGACCGTCCGCGGCGCGCCCGCCATCGGGATCGCCGCCGCTTACGGCATGGCCCTAGCGGTTCGGAATGGTGTTGACCTCGAATCGGCCAAGGCACTCCTTGCTGCGTCACGACCGACGGCCGTGAACCTGTTCTGGGCCCTGGACCGAATCAGTCAGGTCGCCTGGAATTTCGAATCCGTAGAAGCCGAAGCTATCGAAATCGAGCGCGAGGACCTCGAGATGAACCTGGCCATCGGCGAGCATGGGGCCGCGCTGATCCCGCCCGGGGCCAACATCCTGACGATCTGCAACACCGGGGCGCTGGCAACAGCGGGTCACGGAACCGCCCTCGGCGTCATCCGAACCGCTCACAGCCAGCAGAAGGGCATCCACGTCTGGACCTGCGAGACTCGCCCTCGCCAGCAGGGCCTGCGCCTGACCGCCTACGAACTGCTGAAAGAGGGCATCCCCTTTCACTCGATCGCCGATGGCGTGGTCGCCTCCCTGATGCGGGCAGGCAAGGTCACCTGCGCCATCGCCGGGGCTGACCGCATCGCCGCGAATGGTGATTCGGCAAACAAGATCGGAACCTGCATGGTCGCTGTTGTCGCGCGGCACTTTGGTGTCCCGTTCTACATCGCCGCCCCGTCCTCGACCCTCGACCCCAAGCTCGCCCACGGTGACCTCATCCCCATCGAGGAGCGCTCCGCCAGCGAACTCAACGAGATTGAAGGTGTCCCCGTCGCGCCCGCCGGAACCCCGGTCTTCAACCCCGCCTTCGACGTCACGCCAGGTTCCCTGATCGACGCCATCATCACCGAAAAGGGCGTCTTTCGCCCGCCCTATTCCTTCTGAGCCGCTTCCCGGTGTATCCTCGCCTCCATGTCGATGACGACGTTGCTGGTGGCGGGGATGCTGATGACTCCAAAGATTTCGTTCGAGGCCCGGGCCAAAGATTGGCGCTTCGGGCCGGTGGTGTACCAAATCTTTGTCGACCGGTTCGCCCCTTCGGCCAGCCTGGAGGCGAAGCGCAACCTTTACCGAGCACCGCGCCTGCTCCGCGACTGGACAGACCTCCCAACTCAGGGCCGGTTTGACGACACGGCGGGCTGCTGGAGCCATGAGATGCACTTCTGGGGTGGTGACCTGCGGAGCACGGAGGCGAAGCTCGACTATGTCCAGAAGTTGGGTGCCAATGTCGTCTATCTACTGCCGATTCATGACGCCCTGACCAATCACAAGTACGATGCAACTAACTACAAGGTCATCGCTCCCGAGTACGGAACCGAAGCCGATTTCCTAAGCCTTATCGGCAGTGTCCATTCTAAAGGCATGCGCATCATGCTAGATGGCGTTTTCAACCACATGGGACGGTCGGCTCCGACCTTCCAGAAGGCGTTCAGTAATCCCAAAGACCCTCGCCGGGATTGGTTTTACTTTGGTAAAGAGTACAAGAATGGCTACCGGGGTTACGCCGGAGTCGGGAATATGCCTTCACTGCACCTAGAAAACCCTAGTCTGCAGCAATATCTTTGGGAGAAACCGGATTCTGTTGTCCAGAGTGCCCTCAAGAAAGGGGTGGATGGCTGGCGGTTGGATGTGGCCTTCGACCTAGGGCACGAGGTTCTCGCCAAGATCACCCGGGCCGCCAAGCGGGCGAAACCCGAAAGCGTTGTCGTAGGTGAGATTTCGGGATACCCATCCGACTGGGAGGCAGCTGTCGATGGGGTATTTAACTTCTTCGCCATCAACACATGCCACGAGATGGTCGATGGCAAGATCGGTGGGGGTCGGGTCGGAAGGATGCTCGATACCATGGTGACGGATGCGGGCATTGAGCCCATCCTAAGGTCTTGGCTGTTATTGGATAACCACGATACTTCCCGCGTCGCCGATACGATCCCGGATATCAAAAAGCGTCGCCTTGTTCAACTTCTGCAGATGACACTTCCGGGCTCACCAGTGATCTACTACGGTTCGGAACTGGGGATGCGAGGGGCCGGAGACCCCCAAAACCGGGCACCAATGCGCTGGGATCTTGTCAACGACGCCAGCCCCGACCTGGCCTGGACTCGTCAATTGACGCAAATCCGCAAGGAGCATCCCGCCCTAAGGTACGGCGATTTCCGAGCACTCGAATCCGATAGGTTGCTCGCGTTCGTGCGGTCCACCGACAAGTTCCGCGACAACGTCATCGTGGTGGTGAACCCGACGACGGAAACAGTCCGGGAGACTTTCCCTTCCCGGATCGGCCGGTTCCAGAGTTGGGGCGAGGCGCGCGACGTCCTCGGAAGCCCCAAGATTCGGTCGATCACGGGGCTACTTCAGGTGGAAGTGCCGCCGCAATCGGCGCGAATCTACGTGCCCATCACCGACCCGAGCAACGGCTATTCCAGCTACGACCGTATCCGTTAATCGACGAAGACAAACTCGTTAGTCATCATCAAGGCTTGGGCATACACGACCCACCGGCTGATGGCGGGCGGAGGAGGCGGGCCAAAGTTTGCCGTGGCATCCCAACTGTGGGTGCCGTCGGTGGTCACGATCTTCGGAGCCCAGCCGAAGGCATCGGAGTTCTCCGAGTCGATGGCATCAACCACAAAGTCGAGCGTGTCGCCCACCTGAACGGTCGCGGAAGCAACAGGAGTGCCTACCGCACCATTTAGCGTCCGCCATTCGCCCAGCAAGCCGAACCGACTGGACACCACCCGCGCCCGCACGCCATCGCCCGCTTTCTGACCATGGGTCAGGTTCCCAGAAATCCGGACCGTGCCACTGATCGGAGCAGTCCACCGCCGCACGACCGAATGGGCGAGGTCTCGGCCCGGGTGGCCGCCTTGGCCGTTGATTAGGAGGTAGGACAGGTTGGGATCGGGCAAGGCGGGGCCTCCGCGATACATGTTGTCGGCGTAGGTGCCAAAAGGCGTGAATAGGGTCACTCGCTTTTGGGTGGCGTCGTAGCCGCCATAGCCATATTGCCAGACTTGGAGGGGCCCGACGGGATCACCACCTGACTTCAGAAAGGCGAGACCCGCAACGGCCTCCTCGGCATCCGGCAGGCGGCCGAAGAGAATTCGATATAGCCGACGCAAGCGCTGGGTGTCGTCGGTTGCCGACTTCACTTCGGGCCGCTCCATGACGGCACGGGCTTGCTCAACCGCAAGCGGTGAATTCATGAAGAACAGCGCCTGCTGGGGCACCGTCGTGCGGAATCTCTGGGCGTTCGTGCTGTCGGGTGAGGCGAAGTCGAAGGTGCGGAAGGTCCCGGGCAGGTTTTGGCGCTCCACGAAACCATAGACCGCGCGTCGGGGCGCGAAGGGAGCATTCCAGAGGTCAACGGACTTACCCCCTACAATCGAAGTGTCGAGTTTGCCAGATGCCACCATGAGGGTGTCTCGGGTCTGCTCCAGGTCGAGTCGGCGTCGGTTCATGCGGCCCCAGAGGCGGTTCTCGGGGTCGGCATTGAACATGGCCGGCGACACGTTGGAGGACTGGCGGTAGGTCGCTGAGGTCACGATGAGCCGGTGCAACTTCTTGATCGACCAGCCGTCAGCCATGAAGCGGGAGGCAAGGAAATCTAAGAGCTGGGGGTCAGTCGGCTTCTCGCCCTGACGCCCAAAGTCGGACGGAGTTCGGACGATGCCCGCCCCGAAGTGGTGGAGCCAGACTCGGTTGACAAAGACACGGGCGGTTAGCGGGTTCTCCTTGGAAGCAATCGTTTGGGCCAGTTCGAGGCGTCCGCTGGTCTTGGCCCATTCGGTTCGCTCGGCACCCGGCTTGGTGAGGGCGGCAAGGAATCGACGGGGGGCGGGATCACCAGGGTTTCCGGGATTGCCCCGCTTGAAGATCACACCATTGTATGGGTTTGCCCGGTCCGTCATCGCCATCGCGAATTCGGGGGTTGCCGGGGCATTCTTCTTCAGGTCGGCCAGGACACCGCGCAGGGTGGCGAGGCGCGTTGTCTCTTTTAGATCAAATCCCTTTTCGACCTTTCGCAGATTGTCGTCGCGGGGTTGGTCGTTCTCGCGGACCGATTGGAGCGCTTGCTGCACTTCGGCGGACAGCGACTTGCGCCTTTCGGCGTCGGCAAAGATTCCCCGGAGCCGCTTGACTTCGGTGGCGATCAGGTCGCGAATGGAGCCTTCGGTCGCGGCGACGCGGGCATTGTGGGCAACCCAAGGGTCACGGACAGCACGTTCGGAGATCGGAAGCGAAGTCTCGTCGGCCGAGGCGAAGACGGCATATAGCGAATAGTAGTCCTGGGTAGGGATTGGGTCGAACTTATGGTCGTGGCAGCGAGCGCAAGCGACGGTGAGGCCCTGGAATCCACGCATGGTGACATCAATTCGGTCGTCCATGATGTCGGGCGGTTGGTTCAGGAACCGGCGCCCCACGGTCAGGAACCCAAGGGCGGCGAGCGGTCGCTGGTCGTCGCCACCGAGGACGCCGGGAATGCGATCTGCGGCAATCTGCTGGGTGATGAATTGGTCGTAGGGCAGGTCCTTGTTCAGCGCTTCGATAACCCACTGGCGGTAGGTGTAGGCGTTATAGTAGTTGCGGTCCTCCTCGAAGACGTAGCCCTTGGTGTCGGCATAGCGGGCGACATCCAGCCAATGGCGGGCCCAGCGTTCGCCGTAGCGAGGCGAGGCGAGGAGGCGATCGACGACCTTTTCGTAGGCCGTGGGCGACTTGTCAGCGAGGAAGGCATCGACTTCGGCAGCGGTGGGCGGGAGGCCGGTGAGGCTATAGGTGACGCGCCGCAAGAGGGCGCGAGCATCGGCGGCGGGGCTGGGGGCTAGCTTCTTGGCTTCGAGGCGGGCGAGAACGAAGCTATCGATTGGATTCTGGACCCAGGTGGGATTCTTGACTTTCGGCACCGGTGGGTTGACCACGGGTTGCAGGGACCAGAGGGGCTTGTCCGTTGCTCCGTCCTTGACCTGTGCGGCGGACTGGGGCCAGGGCGCACCCATCTTCACCCACGCTTCAAGGTCAGCAATCTCGTTGGGCTTGAGCTTCTTGCCCTTGGGCATCTGGATTGGGCCGATGTGCTTGACCACCCGGATGAGCATGCTCTTCTCGGGGTCGCCAGGAATGAGGGAGGTGCCGGAATCGCCGCCTTTGACCAGGCTGTTCAAGGAATCGAGCCGCAAGCCCGCCATCTGCATGGTCTTCCCGTGGCAACTGGTGCAGTTATTGACGAGAACGGGGCGGACGCGGGTCTCAAAGAAGGTGAGTTCGTCGGGCGTCGGGGTCCTCTGCGCGGGCGGTGCGCCAGCATTTTGGGGCGTGAGGCCAGCGACGGACACGGTGGCAAAGCCGAGTGCAAGCCAAACCCAAGGGCGCGAAACGAAGCTTAGTCTAAGGGGCGGGTTTTGCATGCGAAACACCTCTGTCTCAACCTCAAATCATAACACAGCCCAGGTCCAATACGAACTTTCACTTTTTAGTGAAAGTTCGCGGTATCATCTCACGTAGTATCCTCTGTAGGAATCTCATGGCCCTGAACGCACTTCGACTGGTTGGATCGGATCTCTTTGACATCTACGAAAAGGTAGAGCGTGGCGAGCGCCTCAGCCGAGAAGACGGCATCCGCCTCTACGAGACGCCGAACTTGACGGCCGTGGGCTATATGGCCAACATCGTGCGGGAAAGATTGCACGGAAAGAAGACCTACTTCGTTCGCAACCAACACATCAACTACACGAATATTTGCAACAAGTTCTGCAAGTTCTGCTCGTTCTACGCCAAGAAGGGCGGTCCTGAGCCGTACGAGATGAGCCTGGAAGAGGTCCGCCGCCGCTTGGAATGGCATAAGGATGTCCCGCTCACCGAGATCCACATGGTCGGGGGCATCAACCCGCGTTTGCCTTACGAGTACTACATGGAGCTCGTGAAGCTGGTGAAGGAAGTCCGGCCCAACGTCCACGTGAAGGCATTCACTGCGGTTGAGATTGTCGAGATTGCCCGTGTGGGCAAGTGCACCATTGAGCAAGCGCTCGCCGACCTCATTGAGGCCGGGCTGGATTCGCTGCCTGGTGGAGGCATTGAGGTTTTGAGCGATCGAGTCCACCGCGAGCTTTTTGGCAAGAAACTAAATGGCGACGAGTGGAAAGACGTGGCGCGAGCGGCGGCGAAGCTTGGCCTGAAGCAGTACGCCACGATGCTCTATGGTCACATCGAGACCAACGACGAGCGAGTGGACCACCTGATCCAACTGCGCGAACTGCAAGAAGAGACAGGCCACTTCCTCACCTTCACGCCCCTCAGCTTCCACCCCGAAAACACCGAGCTGGACGATATCGAGCCGCCGACAGGCGATTGCGACCTACGCAACATCGCGGTTTCGCGGTTGATGCTCGACAACTTTGAGCACATCAAGAGCTTCTGGATCATGAACGGCGTGCCAATCACCCAGATGTCGCTTTGGTACGGCGCCGACGATGCCGACGGTCTGGTGCACGAGTACGAGATCACGTACAAAGAAGGCGAGTTTGGCAACAAGACCCAGGCCCTGACTTACGACAACATGCTGCGGATGATTCGCGAAGTTGGCCGCGAGCCGATCGAGCGGGACAGCTTGTATCACGAGCTCGTGCCGAGCGAGCCGACGGAGTCGGCACGACGATTCACCGCGTTGCCGATGGCTTCAGTTTAGGTTTTGTCCGGTTGCTTTGGTCGCGTGGTTCTGTCGCGCGCGATGAATCCGGAAACCTCATCCGGCCTTCGATCCTTCTCCATACTCTTGTACGGGGAGGATCGAAGGCCGACTCTATTTAATTTGCGGCTAAATTCTATGGTGCCCCGGGGGGTGCGAAGTTTGCTAAGTCAGAAATCTTGCTAACACCCTAGCGGACGCGTTGATGGTTTGGCGTCAACTAGAACGCAGGGCTCTTGGAGCTTTTCGCCGATTTGACTGGCTTCTTGACCTTTGGCTTGGTTGGCGATTCTTTGGATGGTCGCTCCTTTGGCTTGCGGCTGTCTTGAGACTTCGTCGCTGGTTTCGCGACCTTGCCGGTCTTGGTGGATGCGGGCGGACGTATGGGGCCGACTTGGGCCGGCTTAACGACCGCCTGGACTTTCGGCGATGTCGGCTTGGGAGCCGTTACGACCTCTTTCTCGACCGGGCGCGGCACCGCGACTTGGACCGTGAGCTTTGCCCGCACGGTCTCGCCGTTGGACCATGCGACGACTTGGACTTCGCCGAGGTCGGTGGGGTTCAGTTGGCCGCCCTGGTCGATCCAGGCGGCACCGGTGGCGACCCAGATGACTTCGCTGCTTGGTACTTCACGCCCGCGAGGGTCCTGAAGTTTTAGGGTCACGGGTTGGTCGAGGCCGACTTCGGTTGGGGCGATGATCTTTTGTCCCACGGCCACGTTCTTGGGCTGGGGGCCGGAGAACAAGACGGCATTGGCGACGGCGCGCTCGGCTCCGCCGCTCGGCCGGTTGACGGTAATGCCTCGGATGTTGAGCGTAGTCGATCCGCCACCGTCGAGGTTCATCGCCTCGACGCAGCCCAAACGCACCATCAGATCGCCTAGCTCGGCCAGGGTCAGCCCGGCGCTGATCTTCTGACGGCCATCGACAGCGACGAAGAGCAGGTCACCCTGGGCGGTCTTACCCACCGCTGTGCGGGGGTGGCGGGCGTCAGAGATGTTGACATTGAAACCTTCTTCGAGGGCCTGGGAGATGCGGCGACCACCGCGCACGAGCATCGGGCCGCCTCCCACCGCTTGATCCATCTTCTCCCAGTTGAAGGGTGCGGTGCTCATCTCGATGCGGACGCGGGAACCGGGGCGGAGGGCGGCGATAGTGCCCACTTTGTTTCCCCGCGCCAACAAGATCGCCTGGCCTGGCTGGAGCGGGGTCGCGATGGCGTCGGGCAACGCGACCTCGACGGTTCCCTCGATGGCAGAGGATGGCGACCAAATCGCCGAGCCGACCCGGAGGACGACGGCGACACAGGGGGCCTTGGCGAGGGCGAGACCGGCCGTGGTTGTGTTCAGAACGATGCCATTGTCGCCACAGTCTTCGTTCACACCGTCGATGGCGATGGGGTCCAAGCCGTCACTCAGGATGCGGGCAGTTAGGGTTGGCACTCCGAAGCTGATCGGGCCGTTGCCCCAGGCAACGGCGGACCGCCGGGGATACGGCTTGCTGGTGAGTTCGCCGTTACGCACCATCAGGCCGAGCGGGTCACCCGTGAACGGGAAGAAGTCTCCGTTGATGCCAGCGAGCGCGCGGTTTTGCTCGACCATCTCGCTGACGGTTCGACGGCCCCGCGTGGGGTCATCGCGATAGACCACTCCAGTGCCGAGTTCGGGCCGGGCCCGCACAGCCGGAGACTGGGGGGAAAAGCGAAGAACATGGATCAGGAAGGGGCCAGCAGGGTCGAATTCCATCCGATAACTGAGCCCGGGCGCAATCGGTTTCTCCCAACTCTTGACCTGCGGCTTGATAACGGGCTTTGCCTTTTGGGCGAAGACGACCGCAAAAGAGAGGCTGACGAGCAGGCAAGAGATCAGGCGCATAGCGACTCGAGGTAGGTGAGCGTGCCCGCTTCGGCATCCAGTAGGGCTCGGATTCCGAGCGGGAGGCTAAGCATCTGGGGAGCGTGGCCGAAGGGGAAATCGACGATCAGCGGGATGCCGAGGCCGCCAAGGCGATCTTGGACGATGGTCCGCCAGGGCTTCGCGCCGATTCCTTCGTCCAGGCGTTCGTCGGTGCCGCTCATTTCGCCGATCACGATTCCGGCGGCATGCTGAATCTGGCCCGCGTTGATTAGGTGGGTCAGCATGGCATCCACCCGGTGGGGGTTCTCGTCGACATCCTCGATAATCACTATTTTCCCGTGGCAATCGATGCTGTCCGGCGTGCCCAGGCTGTCGCAGATGAGGCACAGGCATCCGCCCGTGACCGAACCTTCGGCGATGCCGGGCACCAAGCACGTTCCCTTGGTGGCTTCGGCGGGAATCGGGTCCTCGCCACACAGGGCGCGGCGAAGGGAATCGTAGACCCAGCGTGCGCGCTCGCGCACGAGGGTGATGCCCATGGGTGCGTGCAATACGGGAAGGCCCCGGCGCAGGAGGGCGAGGTGAAGAGTGGTGATGTCGCTGAACCCGGCGAAGATCTTGCCGCTGGCCGCCATCACGTCTAGGTCGAGATAGGGAAACAGGCGGGCAGCGCCGTAGCCGCCACGATTGCAGATCACGGCATCAATCGTCGGGTCAGTGAAGGCCCACATGAGGTCGGCGGCGCGGGCTTCGTCCGAGCCCGCGAGATAGTCATCTCGATCGAACGCATGGGCACCCAGTTGGACTCGGTAGCCCTCCTCTTCCAGAAGCTGGATGAGGAAGGCGATTTTCTCCAGCCCCAATGGCGAGGCCGGAGTAACAAGGCCTACTGTATCGCCAGGTTTGAGCGCGCGCGGTTTCATGAGTCCAAAAGATTGGGACGAATGTCGGCCCGCTTTCGGTCCGCGCTTGCCCTATGGTTTCCGCGACCGACGTAGAGAATCAGCCTTCCCCGATATCGCGGGTCGGTGTTGGCCATGGTCTTTGTCACGCCCGCCCGGGTCTCGCTCAAAATCTGGGTGTAGGGGTCGCCGGAGTAGCACCGCTCGGCGAAGCTGACGGTGATGTTCGAATCCTTCGTCACGAACATCGGGGCGAGTTTGCCCGCGGTGGTGGTGTACGAAAAGCCGCCGAGGACCTCGGTGGTGCCCCCGCCGATGGTCTCGATCAGGGTGCCTCCACGCTCGGTCTTGAAGCCGAGAATTCGGAGGGTTCCCCCGTCGTTGCGAACGTGGGTTCCTTCGGTCTCTTGGTTTAGCTGCCTCGCATTGACGACTTGCTTGGTGAAGAAGAAGGGACCGCCGCAGACGTTCTCAAGAAAGAGTGGCCCGGCCCCGACCCGGTTCTTGTAGGTGTAGCATTCGAGATCGCGCAAAACCACCGTGCCCGCCGAGTCGTTTTGGACTCCATAGACGGCTTTGTTGCCGAAGCCCCAGCTGAGGTCTTGGATCACCACAACCGGCGCGGCACCCTGGGCGACGCGGAACATCGGGGCGTCTTGGCTGTTCAGAGGGTCCTCGGGGATAAGGTACGAATGCATGCCGATCAGCCGCCGGACGTTCTTGCGGAGGGTGATGGTCTTGCTGATTCGCCACGCACCGGTGGGGATGTAAACCGTCGTCGCGCCCGAGTCGATGGCCGCTTGGAGGCCGTCGCTGATGTCCTTCCCTTCCTGGCGCTCGATGCCGAAGTCGAAGGGGCTCTTCCAGGTGGTCGGCGCATCCCATGGCACGTCGGGGGCATCGGGGTTGGCGAGTTTCGCGGAGACTCTTGAGCCGGGGAAAAGCTGGATCGTGGGTTCGGAAGAAAACTCCGACCCGCCCGGGATTGGCTCGGCGTAACCGCTGGTCCGGACATCGCGGCCGAAGAGGTCTCCTTTGCCCGTGATGGCCGCACTCGCCTTGGTGGGCGACTTGAGATCTGCGCCAATAAGTGTTGTGAGTCCCCAGTTGTTCGCAATCGCGGGCACGGTGTTGTTGCTGGTCAGGCCCTCGATGGCGATGGGTTGGCCGTTGTTGACGAGGCCCGCCTCGGTTTGGCCAGTCAGGCTGATGCGGTGGAACGTTTGGCTGTTCACCGTGTTGCCGGATGCGATGCCGAGCCGGAACCCTTTGACCGAGGTTCGCTGGACCAGGAGCGGCCCATTCATGTCGTTGTAGCCGAGGTCGAGCCCGATGACGCCTTTGCCATCTTCGGACTCGATGGCCACGTTGCGGATGACCCCAGTATTGTTGGAATAGAACCTCAGGCCGATGGCTCCCGGGTTGTTCGGCCCGACGCGAAAGGTGAGATTCTCCACCGAGTTGGCGAACCAGTCGGCGGAGCCATGGCGACCGTAATCCACGATGGCGTCGGGCTTTTGGGGGTCGGTGAGGCTGCCGGGGTCGAGTCGGAGGACGGCTCCAGTCATGGTTTCGCCCCGCAGGTGGGTGAGGCCATAGAGCCAGTTGCCCTGGCGGTTTTTGTTCGGCACCAAAAGTGGTCGGGTGATTCGGTAGGTTCCGTTGGGGAAGAAAATCGTCTTGCGCGAGCCTGCGTGGTCGAGAATGGCGCGCTGGATGACCTCGGTGTCGTCGCGCTTGCCATTGCCAGCGGCCCCGTAGGGCGCCCGGGTGATGTCAACGATTCCGGAGTCTAGGGGGAATCGCTGGCCACCTTGAGTTGCGGGGCTGAGCAGGCTGATCGCGAGCAGGACGTGCATGCTTATAATTATAAGTAACTTTTCCGATTCTCGAGGGTCCAGTTTGAGAAACTAGACGCCGCGCTTGAGAATCAGCGAAACGTTGTGGCCGCCGAATCCATAAGAGTTCGACATCGCGTATTCCACGCTGGCCTCGCGGGCCACGTTGGGAATGTAGTCCAGATCGCAATCGGGATCGGGGAATTCGTAATTCACCGTCGGCGGGAGCTTGCCATCGATCATGGCAAGGAGGCAGATGAGGGCTTCGATCGCGCCTGCAGCTCCGAGCGTGTGACCGATCATCGACTTGGTCGAGCTGACGGGCAATTTGTAGGCATGCTCGCCGAAGCA
This sequence comes from Fimbriimonas sp., assembly GCA_049317025.1. GTDB lineage: Bacteria > Armatimonadota > Fimbriimonadia > Fimbriimonadales > Fimbriimonadaceae > Fimbriimonas. The sequence goes on from JBMOJD010000011.1 coordinate 45,745, forward strand.
ATTGTTGATCGCCTTGGTTTCCAGCGCGTCATTGAGGCGCGTGCTGGTGCCGTGGGCGTTGATGTAGCCAATTTGCTCGGGCTGCAATCCGGCGGATTTGAGCGCCTTTCGCATGGCTCGCTCGGCCCCTCGGGCATCCGGGTGGGGAGCGGTCATGTGGTAGGCGTCGCCGGTCATTCCGTAGCCAACGACTTCACCGTAGATGCGCGCGCCGCGAGCGACGGCGTGGTCGTAATCTTCGAGGAAGAAAACTCCCGAGCCCTCGCCCATCACGAAGCCATCGCGCTGAGCGTCGAAGGGTCGCGACGCATGGTCAGGGTCGTCGTTGCGCGTGCTCATGGCGCGAGCGGCGCAGAATCCGGCCAGTCCAACTTCGCAGATGGGCGCTTCCGCACCACCGGCCAGCATCGCGATGGCGTCGCCGCGCTTTACGATGTGGTAGGCGTCGCCGATGGCATTGGCTCCCGTCGAACACGCGGTGACGACGCAGGTGTTGGGACCGCGCAGGTCGTGGACAATGGAGGTGAATCCACTGGCCATGTCTGGGATCATGTAGGGGACCAAGAATGGAGAAACTCGGCCGGGGCCCTGCTCCACTTGCTTGCGGTGCTGCTCGCCAAGGGTGTTGAGTCCGCCAATGCCGCTGCCGATCAGGACACCGATTTCATCGCGAAGTTCCTCGGTGAGGACGATGCCGCTGTCTTTCAGCGCCATCGTAGCGGAAGCGACGGCAAAGGAGATGAATCGGTCGGTTCGCCGAGCTTCCTTGCGTTCGAGCCAATCCTCGGCGTTGAAATCCTTGACTTCAGCGCCGATTCGAGTGGTGTATTCGCTTGGATCGAGGAGGGTGATTTCGCCAAATCCAGATTCGCCGTTCAGCAATCGGGGCCAGAATTTTTCAACTCCGGTCCCGAGAGGCGTCACGGCCCCAATACCGGTCACGACTACACGTCCTGACGGTTCATAGGATTGGCTACCGACCGAACTTCCCGACATGCTTTTTAGGACGGGAGTTTCTTCGAGATGTAGGTGACGGCGTCGCCCACGGTCTTGATTTCGCCCACTTCTTCATCGGGGATATCAATTCCAAATTCTTCTTCGAAAGCCATTACGAGTTCGACCACGTCGAGGGAGTCGGCACCAAGGTCTTCGGTGAACGACTTGGATTCGCTCACCTCTTCTTCCTTCACGCTGAGTTCTTCGACCGTAACCTTCTTGACACGGTTCAGTACGTCCAGGGACATAGACCACAAGATACCACTCCCGCGTCCGCTTGTGGTGGCGATTGTTTCCGACGACGGCGAATTTGGGCCCGTGGGCGGTTGAGTTTGCCAAAAAATTGGAGCGCTAGGCTGGTCGGAAAAATGGTGAGGATTTACTGAACTTTTTCCGAAAAGGCCTAGCAATGGGAATTTGGCCCGTGCATAATATCCTTGGTCCAAGAATATTGGGCTGGTTTCAAACGCAGGATGCGCGCCGAACGCTCAAGGTCGAGGATCGGGAACTCATAGGAAACTCAAGGAAGTTGTGAGATTCCGAACCCTAGACCAGACCCGTTCGCACTCTTTCTGCGAAAGAAATCGCAGGAGAACAATCTATATGAAGCGAACTCTGAAGCTTGCTCTGGGTGCTGTGATGGCCGCCGGACTCATCGTCCCCGCCTTCGCACAAGACAATTTCCCAGACACCCCTGACAATCACTGGGCTTTCGAAGCTCTTGCCCGTCTGAAGAAGGAAGGCCTTCTCGTTGGTTACCCCGACGGTCTTTTCCGCGGTGGTCGCCCGGCCAGCCGATACGAACTGGCTGTTGCCCTCCACGCCCTTTTCCTTCGCGTCAAGGATCTCACCGATAGCTTGGATACCCAGGTCAAGGCCGTCAACGCCAAGATCGATGGTATGCCCAAGACTACGAACAACAACACTGGCGACCTCGACAGCCTTCGCGCCACTCTGAGCGGACTTCAGAATGACGTCAACGGCATGAAGGGTTGGGGCCAGAGCATCAACGACCTCAAAAAGCTGTCTGAAGAGTTCAAGCGCGAACTCGAAGGACTTGGCGTCAACGTCAAGGACCTGAAGGATGGCCTCGGCAAGCTCGAGACTCGAGTCTCGGCTCTTGAGAAGAACAAGCCGACGGTTGCCATCTCGGGCGACGTCAACTTCTTCGTCGTTGGTTCGACCTCCGACAAGAAGACTTTCCGACCGATCGACAAGGACGGCTACATTGGTCTGAACGGCGGCATCACCGACAACTTCGCGGTCTACCACGAAGCCGGTATCACGCTTAAGGGCACCAATGAAGAGGGTCCGAAGTGGTGGGGAACCATCGTCTTCGCCAACACCATCGGTGACGGCGGAATCAACTCGCTCAACGGCGACGGCAACTACCGCGAAGGCGAGAGCGACAACTACATCAGCCGACTCGGTATCTCCTTCGACCTCGGCGGTTTCGCTGCGGCTAAGGTTGGCCGACTTGGAATCAAGGTCAGCCCCTACATCTTCCAACGACCGGATCGCACCACCTACTACGCTCAAGAGCGCTGGGACAACGGTGAGTACACGGTTGATGGCGGACACGTTGCGTTCAAGCTCGGCGGAGCCGACCTTGGCGTCTTCGGTGGCAAGCTCAGCGACCGACGAACCAACTACGGCGTGGACATCAACAGTGTCTCCGCTATGGGCCTCTCGCTCGACCGAGTGCTCGGTATCACCGCTGGTCTTCCGATCGGTGAGAAGGGTTCGATCGACCTGGCCTACCTCTGGCTGGATTCGAACAACACCCGCAACATCGGCACCGGCAACACTCCGGTTCTTCTGAACCGAGTCAACGTCTACGGCGGTTCGGCTAAGTTCGGCGTCGGTGGTCTTGACCTCAACGCTGGTTACAGCGCGGCAACTCAGAACGTTGGCACTTCGGCCAAGATCGACAAGGACAACACCGCTTGGTATGCTGGCCTTGACACCAAGGTTGGACCTGTGAACGTGACCGGCGGATACCGACAGGTTGAAACCAACTACGTTGCTCCGGGCGACTGGGGCCGAATCGGTCTCGACCGAAACCCCACCAACTTCAAGGGCTTCCATGTTACGGCTGGTATCGAGCTCTCCTCCGCTCTGACCCTGAGCGCTGACGGAGCTTTCTACGAAGCTGCTGACAAGACCCTGACCGGCACGCTCAACGCGACCGATAATAAGTCGGACAACTATGGCGTGAACCTGAAGTACGCCCTGAACGAGAACTTGAACTTGATGCTCGGATACGAGAACACCAAGTTCAAGCGCACCGGAACTGACCCCGAGTTCACCTGGACCACGATTGGTCTCGGTTACAACATCGGTGGCGGTGGCATGCTGAAGGTCGCTTACGAACTGAGCGACGTCAAGAATGCTTTCCGAAGCAGCGAGCAAGGCAGCAACTTCAAGGGTGGATACCTCACCACTCAGCTCGGCATCAAGTTCTAATCGCTTAGAACCTTGCCTCTAACCGACTGGACTCCAAGCTTGCTTGGAGTCCAGTCTTTGTTTTTGCCTATAATAGAAGCGTTATGCGATTGTTTTCTTCGAGTGCGCTTATGCTTGTGTTGTTCGGTTGCACCAACTCGGTGCAGGCTCAGTCCTTTCCCGACAAAATCGTTGATGACCACTGGGCGGCCAAGGCTTTGGACCGGCTTCGCTCGGAAGGTCTCCTTGTCGGCTACCCAGATGGCTTCTATCGCGGCGGAAGGCCGGCAACCCGTTACGAAATGGCGGTTGCTTTGCATGCGGCCTATCTGCGAGCGCTAGGTGAGGTTGACCGCCTGACCAAGGCCACCCAGAGCCTGACGGTGCCGATCCAGGGCGGGGCGCCTGTCGACCTTAGCGAAGTTTCCGCGGCCGTCAAGCGACTACGGGCCGAAGTGGACAATCTGAAGCCATGGGGCAAGGACATCGATACGCTGAAGACGCTGGCCGCCTTCCTAGAGAAGGAACTCACAAGCCTTGGCATCAAGGTGGGCGACCTGAAGCTTGGCCTCAGCGATCTGGAAAAGCGCATTGGCAAACTTGAGGCAAACAAACCAACCTACCGAATTTCGGGTGAAGTGAATTCGCTCATTATTGGCAGCAACGCGGACGGCTTCGTGACCCTGAACCGCGATGGTCGCATTGGTGGTTTTCGTGGCAGCAGCCCCGTGGTTCAGCAGGGCAAGCTGACGAATCCGGCCGGCATTACCGAAAACTTCTCGGTGTTCAATGAGCTCGCCCTCAAACTTGAGAGCACGGCAACAACCGGTGCGCGATGGAACGGTTCGATCAATTTCACCAACCTGAACGGGCGTGGGTTCAGTGATCGAGTTTCCCTTGCACCCGGCTTCCCCTACTCTGACCGGGAGTCCAACGTCGTGGTCGAGAACCTCGGCGTCACCTTTGACCTTGCTCCCAACGCGACGGCAGAACTGGGACGACTGGGTGTCCAGTTCCAGCCGATGGTTTATCGCCGACCGGACACGACTTCGTATCTGGAAAGTGCGCACTGGGATGATGGCAATTACCTGCTCGATGGCGGTCGGGTGAACTTCCAAATCCAAGGCCTCGGGGTACAGATCATTGGGGGCAATGGCGCAACCCAGCGAGACTTCAGCCAGGTCATTCTGGGAGTGCCAAAGACAGGCGTTCTCGAAATTGATCGAACGCTGGGGATCAACCTTTACACGACGTTCAGGGACAAGGGCTCGTTCGTCGTCACCTACCTCAATTTCCAGGATGATCAGGTTCGAACGATTGCGGGCAACAAGCAGATCAACCAGGCGTCGATCCTGGCCTATGACCTGAACTTGCGCAACGGGCGATATGCGGTCGAACTTGGCTATGCCAACCAGACCTGGAGGCTTCGCGACACCAAGGTCATCGATGACAGCAACAGCTACCTGTATTCGCTGTTGGCTTGGGAGAATTCGAGAGTTCGCGTCTATGGTGCCTATCGCGATATCGGTTCGAACTACGCGGCGCCGGGAGATTGGGGACGCCTTGGGATCGACCGCAACCCGAACAACATCAAGGGATTCTTGGCGGGTGCACGCCTTGGCCTGAGTTCGCGGTTGGCGGTTCACTTCGATGGCCAGTTCTTCGAGGCACGAGACAAGACCTCGGCGGGTACCCTGAACGGAACGGACACTCGAGCGAGTTCCTACGCGGTGAGGGCAGACTATCAACTCCAGGAAAAGCTGAAGCTGATTCTTGGGTACGAAAAGTCGGTCTTCGAGCGCACCGGTGCCGATCCGACGTATGCCTGGACCTCGTTCGGACTTGGGTACGACCTGGGAGCAGGCGGACGGTTCTTGGTGAGCTACGAACTGAGCGACATCACGAACGAGCGAAGCCTGAACCTGGGTGGCAACCGCTACAGGGGCGGCCAGCTGGTGACTCAAGTCTCGATCCGATTCTAAGACATGAACAAAATCATAGGGATGGTCGGAACCCCGGGTTCCGCCGCGTTTATCCATTCGCTAACCGGCATGGAAGCCTCCCATCCCGCCTATCTCGAATGGCCCGACCTCGGTCGGGCCATTCTTGCTGACGTCCAAGGGACTCCGGCCATTTTCTCCATCGACGTCGCTTTGCTGGCGATTGCTCCCGGGTGGGATTTTCCTTCCGTCCACGAGGCCGTTCGGCTTGCCGAAGTGCTCCCGGTCCAGGAGTTGGTGATCGCATTTGACGACCGGATTCGCCCGGAAGAGCTGGACTTTGCTCGCGCGACGCTTGTCAGCCACGCAGCCGACGATCTGGAACCTGTGCGGGCGGCCCTTGGGGCGGCGGTTGGTCGTCTGCGACCGGCTGCCGAGCTTCCCAAGGCAAAGCAGGTGCAGGTCTTCGAGGCGGAAATCCAGATCGTGAAGCAGGTGAAGCGGGGCCAGACCGTGCGGCTCTTGACTCAGGCGGGCGAGACGATTGGCACCGTTTATCCGAATGCAAAGACTCCCACGCTGTGGCAGTTCCGGCTGAGCGAGCCCCTTTGGATTGCCGATGGTGAGCCTGTGGTGGTTCGGCGGTTCAGCCCGCCGGACCTCTTCGGTGGTGGCCGGGCCGTGCTCGCCGACCGTCCCCCATCCGCGACGGTTTCCGACCACGAACTCCCGACCGCTATCCTGGCTCTCCTCGCCGGGCGCGCCGATGGTGTGACAACGGAGGATATCTGCCGCCACACCGGGCGCACGGCACAGGCGCTGGGAGATGTATTCGAAGCCCTTCTGGCCGAGGGCCAGGTCCTTGGATTCGCGGGGACTTGGATTCTGCCCAGCGTTTTTGAGGCTGCTTCTGCCCGATTTCTCGACGGTCTCCTCGACCTGCAAAACCGGCTTGTCAGCCGTGCTTACGTTCCCGCAGACCAAGTCGCCAAGCAAGCTGGGCTCAAGTGGTCGGGCAAATCCCTCGACCGAATGATGTCGTCATTGGCCACCCAGAGCAGGGTTTCAATTTCCGAAGGTCTGGTGCGCCACCCCGAGTTCATCCTGACCCTCACGCCGAGCCAACGTGCCTTCCTTGATCGAGTGAAACTGGAACTCGAAAAGGAGCTGATCAACGTCCCGACCGCTCCCGAAATTGCCCGCGCGCTGGGTGCGCCCGTCCAGGCTGTGAAAGGAGTCCTGGAAGTCGGTCACCATGCCCACGAGCTCATCGTGCTAGGCGAGGGCATCTACTTCACGACGTCCCAGATCGATTCGATTCACTCGCGCTTGCGCGAGGCCGCCCGGGGTCGACCGTTCGGGGCCGCCGAGGCCCGAGACTGGCTGGAGACCAGCCGAAAGTACATCATTCCCATCTTGGAGTACTTTGATGAGAAGCAGTTGGCGATGCGAGTGGGCGATCTGCGCGTGATTCCGGCGTAGCCTTGCAGGAATGCCATGCCAGTTGGCGAAAAGGCAGGTATGCACTGGAGCCAAGTTGGGGGCATCGTCGCCCTCGTCAGCCTCGCCGTCGGGAGCTTCGCCGCCCCCCAATCCACCCCAAAGAAATCGATGCAGCCGAAGACCTTCGCCGATGATGTTGCGTTCCTGAAGAAGTACCAATCGACCATCGTGCTTCGGAGCACGAGCGGCGCGGCTGTGGCGGTCGTTCCTGCTTGGCAAGGTCGCGTGATGACTTCGACGGTCGACGCTGCTCAAGGAAACGGGAATGGTTGGATCAACTACGACCTGATTGCTTCCAAGAAGCT
>JBMOJD010000012.1:0-51882 GCA_049317025.1 Fimbriimonas sp.
TGCCCAAGCACCAATGCACCGCCAGCGGCAACAAACCCGCGCAGCTTCTCGGCCAATCCAGGAGAATCCGGGAAGCCATCCGGCACCACGATCGCCCGGAACCGGCTGAAGTCCGCCTGCACGTCGATGGCATCGAACTGCCAATGCTCCTCAAGGAACACCTTGGCCGCCCCCGCCTGCGCGCTGTCGCTCTTGGTGTGCAGCAGAAGGGCGATTTCCGTGAGGGCGGTCGCACCCGTCGTCCACGGTTCAAGGGCCTCCACGTCCGCATAGGCTTCGCCGATGCAGTCATACACCGCCGGGTCAAGGCGACCACCCGGATGCAACTGGTCACCAATCGAACACTGACCTGCGTTGGCCACGATTCCGCCACACTCGAACTTCAGTGTCGAAGCCTCCTTCAGGGCTCCAAAATCACCCCAATGAGTGTGGAACCGCCCGGTCATGCCCAGGTACGGGAAGCCGAAGTTACGCCCATACCGTGCCCAAAGCGGGAAGTAGCCGTAGCCCCAGCCCCCGGTCGGCAGCGCCTCGATCTCCACGTGCGAATAGCTCGCCTCTTCCTCGCGAAACTCAAGCCCGAAGCGGCTGTTGTAGAACACGGTGGCATCCGCCTTTCGGTCGGCGATGCGCTCCGAGAGGCGGTGCATCAGGGCGCGATGGGTGATGTGGTCGCTCTGTTTGCGACCCGCGACCGTATCGGGCAAACCACGCTCGACCCTTTTCGCAATCGCGAGCGGGTGGCAGTCGCCCTCGCCTCCCGTCATCACGATGTCCCAGAAGAAGCCATCGACTTCATCGCCATACAGGTCGAACAGTTCGTCCACCTGCGCCTCCAGGTAATCCGCATATTCGGGGACCGCAGACGAAACCCAGTGCCAGGAGGCCACATCCGGCATCCCGCCGTAGGTGCCGCCATCGGGCTTCCGCTGCAGCCAGTCGGGATGCACGTCGCCGATGTGCTGGTCCCAAGTCACCGTCAGGTAGATCGGGGCGCGAATGCCCGCCGAATGGAGCGATTCGATCTGGGCCCCAAGCAAATCAAAGTCCAATCCGGGGTGAACTGGCGCAACCTTACTCGGATAGTAGGCCATGCCGTGGTGGCAACGGCCAAAGACCGTCATCGAATTCACCCGAGCCCGACTCGCCGTCGCGGCGAACTCGGCCTTATCAAAGTCCTTCCCGATTCCCGCGATGGTCGGGGACGTGTGGAAGTCAAGGTGAACTTGTCGAGTTCGCAGTGTTTTGGCTCGTTCCAAAGGCATAGCGGCCTAGTTTAGACTGCTCCACTAGCCCGAATACATCTCGCTCACATAATCGTCGATCATTCTCTTGGTCGCAAACGCGTGAAGGCTCGTGGCGATACTCGCCCGCATCACTTGGAGCCATCGCCGGGGAATTCCCGCCGCATCGCGGTCAAAAAAGGCGGGAATCACTTCCGATTCCAGCAGGTGGTAGAGCGACTCGGCGTCCTTCTTGTCTTGCTTCCGTGTATCCGGATCAATCTCCCGGTCGCCGATGGCCCAGCCGTTGGGCGCACCGTTCCAGTCGGCTTCGTACGCCTCATCCCACCAACCATCGAGGATCGAAACGTTCGGCACGCCATTGGCGGCCGCCTTCATGCCGCTGGTGCCGGATGCTTCGAGCGGGCGACGCGGGTTGTTCAGCCAGATATCTGCGCCCTGAACGAGCATGCGCCCAGTCTCCATGTTGTATTCCTCGAGCAGGAAGACCTTGCCGCGCAGGCGCGGGCTCTGGGTCTTGGCGTAGACCTTCGCAATCAGTTCTTGTCCCTCGCGGTCGGCGGGGTGGGCTTTGCCCGCAAAGATGATCTGGACCGGACGCTTGACGCTGTTCAGCAGCTTGAGCAACCGCCTCTCGTTCGAGAAGAGCAACGCGGCGCGCTTGTAAGTGGCAAACCGGCGGGCAAAGCCAATCGTGAACGCCTCGGGGTCGAGCGCCCGGTTCAGGGTCGCCAGCTCGTCCGGTCCCGCCCCATGCCGCGCGTGCTGCGCCACCAACTTACGCCGAGCGAATTCGAGGAGCCGCTGCTTCTGCGCGAGGTGAGCCCGCCAGAGATCTTCGTCCGAAACCTGATCGATGCCCGGCCAATCCGCCCGAAGTTCACCCCGCTCGCGCAGGGTCATCTGGGTAGAAGGTTCAAACGATGCCCCCGCACCCTCGGTTGCGGCCCGCAGCTCCGGCCCGAGCCAGGTCGGCATATGCACACCGTTGGTGAGACCCGTCACGGCGTGGCCCGCCGTCGCACCCCACGTGCCATCCGCCGTGCGCCCGTGCAAGAGGCTCACGCCGTTGGCCGCGCGAGTGTGGCGGATGGCGAAAGCGGTGAGGTCAAAGGTGCCCGCCGTCCCTTCGGAATCGACCCCAAGCGCCAATAGCTCAGCCCCGCCAACCGGCGAAGTGGCGAGAATGGCGCTCAGCGTGCGGAGCGTGTGCTCGGCGTCGAATCGCTCGTTGCCTGCCGCCACCGGCGTGTGGATCGTGAGGATACTGCTCGCCTTGATCGCCGCCGCCGATTCTCCCCGGCGCAAACGCTCCAGTAGCAAGAACGCCGAATGGCCTTCGTTCAGGTGCCAAACGGTGGGCTCGATTCCAAGCGCACGGAGGGCACGGACGCCGCCAACCCCGAGGATGATCTCCTGGTGCAAGCGCATGTCGCGGCCCGAAGTGTAAAGCTGGCTCGTGATCGGCCGATCCTGAGGTGTGTTCTCGGGGAGGTCCGTGTCGAGCATCACAAGATCAATGCGCCCGACCCTCACTCGCCAAACGGCGACATGGACATCGCGCCCGGGAAGCTCGACCGCGAGCGTAAACGGCAAACCATCGGCGGAAAGCACTCGCTCAACCGGATAGTCCTCGGGCGGCAGTCGCAAGAACTCGTGCTCCTGCCTACCCGTGCCATCCACCATCTGGCGGAAGAAGCCCCGCCGATAGAACAGACCCACCGCCACAAACGGCAAGCCCTGGTCCGAGGCCTCCTTGCAGTGATCGCCGGCAAGAATGCCGAGGCCGCCGGAATAGACCGGAAACGTCTCGTGCAGCCCAAACTCGGCGCAGAAGTACGCCACGAGGCCAGGGAAGCTGGCGTGAGGCCCATTGTTGGCCAGATATCGTTCCAGCCGAGCAACGGCAGCGTTAACCTCGGCGACAAACGCCTCATCGCCAGCGAGTGAGTCCAAGTTCTCCGCCGAGCGCAGGGCCGCCACTGGCCCATCCGGATTTTGCGGTTCGATCCCACCGAAAAGCTCAAGGGTGCCCGGCAACCAAGCGTAAGCGAGGTTGTAGGCGAGGGTCACGAGGCCAGCGAGACGTTCGGGGACTCGAGGCAGTGTCGGATGGGCCGTGGCGATGGAACTCACAATGCCATCATTTTGGCCCGACTTTTGATTCCCGGGTGGTAGAGTCCGAGACATGTCCTCCTTCCTGAGTGTTTCCCCCATCGGCGACGGCGATCCGATGTCGATTCCAGTGAACGACTTCGGGCCGTCGATTGCCTACTATGTTCACGTGCTCGGATTCACTTTGGTCGAGCGAACGGCCGATTCGGCCGTATTGGTCCGTGGCGAAGCCAAAATCGGCCTCGCCCGAAACGGTCTCGACCCCTACCAGGCAAGCTTCTATTTCGGAGTCAGCGACGTTCGTGAGCTACGAGAAGAGCTCCTCGCCAAGCATGTGGAGCCCTCCGAACTGCGTATCGACCAATGGGGCGGTGGCCGCTTCGAGGTCTTCTTCGCCAAAGAGCCGTTCGGCGTGTGCTTCTGCTTCGGGCAAAAGCTGTCCTGAGCCTTAGCTAGCGTCCGGCTTCGGCTCTGCCTCGTCAGTGGGCTCGTCCGAAGCCACTTCAGCAGACTCTGGCTCGACCTCGGCTACCGGTTCGGGTTCCGGCTCTGGCGTCGTCTCGTCGTCCTCGTGAAACTCGGCGACGATTTCGTCCGAATCTGGTTCCTCAACGGACGCCTCGGCCTCACGCTGAGCTTGCTCTGCCTTCAGGCGCTCCGCATCGCGCTCGGCAGCTTCCCGCATCCCGCGACCGAACTTCTCGACTTCTTCACCGACTTTGCCTAGGAAGGGAACGGCCTTGCGAGCAAAAACCGCCGCGACCACGCCGACCAGGATGATGAGCCCGGCTCGGCCAGGAGGAATAGCGCCCATGTGCTTCATATGGTTCGCTACTCCGAAGCGGGCGGCGGGGTTTCAGAAACCGGAGAACTTTGGGCCGAAGGTGCCGGCTTTGGGGCATCCTTCCACCAGGTCAGGCTCAATAAGATGGTCGCAATCGTGATGCAGCTATCTGCCACGTTGAAAACGGGGAAGTCGATCAGCCGAAACCAGAACATATCCGTCACCTGTCCCAGCCAAACCCGGTCGATCAGGTTGCCAATCGCCCCGCTGGCGAGCAAGCCCATGCAGACGTGGATGAGGGCTCTTTCTTGCGGATTCCGCGCGCTATACACTCCCGCCACAATCGCAATGCCAACCGCGACCGGAGCAAGCCAAACGCCCATCCCCTGGGCCATGCCGAAGGCGATCCCCTTGTTGTAGGTCAGGGTCAGCTCGAAGACCCCAGGCCACAGCGGATGGGCCTCGCCAATGTGGAATTCCTGCCGAGTCCAAGCCTTCACCGCTTGGTCGACGATCAGTAGCGTTAGGGCGGTGACCCAGAAGATTAAGGCACTTCGGCGCGGCACGACGTGGATTGTACTTGCTTGGCCCCCGTGCGCTTCGGGGGCCAAGAGTCAAACCGCCTACTTGCGGTTGCGTCGGCGAGCGAAGGCAACGAGTCCCAAGGACATCGCGACCATCGAAGCGGGCTCCGGCACCGGCGTGATGACGTAGGTTCGGAAGCCCATATCTTGGTCACTAGAACCGGAGAAGTGGCCACCAGAGTACTGGTTGCCACCGGAGAGGTTCCAAACATAGAACTGGTTGGAGAAAGTTGATGCTTCGGGCGAAGACAACCGAATGGCATAGGTCTCACCAACCGTCGCATCGATCGGAGACGCAAAGTAGTCACCAAAGTTTATCGAGGTGAAAACCGCCGTGCTGGTGGGGAAGAACGTCGGGTTGAATGTGTGGCTGAACAGGACCGAACCCGAGGGCACGAATGAGGAGACCCCAGTAGTCTTAAAGACTTCAACGGTGATGGACTGAGTCGGAGTGCCAATGCGACCAACCTGCAGGTCGATTTGGTCGATCAGACCCGTCACGCCAACCGTGAAAGTCTGAACCGGAGTTTGGAAGTTATAGGCAAAGGCGCCGTTGGGATCTGGCGACAACGGACCCTCATTGTGTTGGTCCAAAGTTCCCGCAAACGAATTCGTGATGGCAGAACCAGCCAAGCAAACAACGAAGAAAGGTCGGGCAAGATTCGACATGGCCGAACTTTACCCAACAAAGAAATGAATATTTCCCCGAAAATATACTCTTATCACTAGCCCGTTCCGTACAAACGATCCCCGAAGTCCCCGAGCCCAGGCACGATATATTTGAGATCATTCAGGCCGCTATCGATAGCGGCGGTGAAAATCGGCACGTCGGGATGCTGCGACGCCACCTCTTCGATCCCTTCCGGGGCCGAAACAATCGAGACCATCGTGAGGTCCTGCGCCCCGGCCTCTTTGAGCAAAGTTAGCGCCCGAACTGCCGATCCCCCGGTCGCGAGCATCGGGTCCAGGCAGAGTGTAAATCGGTTGGCGAGCGAAGGCAATTTGCTGTAATAGGTGCGGGCCAAGGCCGTTTCTTCGTTCCGCTCCAAGCCGATGTAACCCACAGTCACGGATGGGAACAAATTCAAAACCGTCTCCAACATCCCCAGCCCGGCCCGCAGGATCGGCACTGCCGCAAGGTTGTGCGCCAGTTCAATGCCCTGGGTCTCGGTGAGGGGCGTCTGCACTCGGCAAGTGCGCACGGGCATCTTCCGAGTTGCTTCCAAAACCAAGACGGTGGTGAGAGTCTGGCTCAGCGGGCGGAATCGATCCGGCGTGGTCCGTTCGTCGCGGAGTTGGGTCAGGATGTGCTGGGCTAGCGGGTGATGGACCACGATCGGGGACATGAGAGCATTTTCCCCGAAACGTGTGCCAACGTAGTCATGGAAGTGCCGGTATGCACCACAATTGGGGTCCGCATTCGGGACGTCCGAATGTCCGAACCACAATGTCCGACTCTGTTGCCGCCATCATCCTTGCTGCGGGCAAGGGCACCCGAATGAAATCCGAACTGCCCAAAGGGCTCCACGCCGTCGGCGGAGTCCCCATGGTCGGGCATGTCGGTTCGGCGTTGCGAGCAGCCGGGGCCGATCCCGTCATCGTTGTGGTTGGCCACGGCGGCGAACTCCTCCAGGAAGCCCTAGGGCAAGACTATCAGTATGCCTGGCAGCGTGAACAGCTAGGCACCGGCCATGCTGCCAAGATGGCGAGTCCGTTGCTAAAGGATCACCATGGCCCCGTCATCATCGCCCCCGGTGATGCGCCCCTCGTGACTCCAGAACTCTTCCAGCGGCTTCTCAAAGCGCATCGCGATGGTCAGGGCCTCTGCACGGTGGCAAGCACGCGCCTCGAAGACCCCACCGGCTACGGGCGAATCGTCCGCGATGGCGAGCACGTCGCCCGAATCGTGGAGCACAAGGACGCCACCGAGGAAGAGCGAGCCATCCAAGAGGTCGCCGTCAGCATCTTCTGCTTCGATGCCCAGGCTCTACTCGCCGCTCTCGAAGAGATCAAACCCAACAATGCGGCCGGTGAGTACTACCTCACCGATGCCGTCGAGATTATCCGTGCCCAAGGCGGCATCATCGCCGGCTGCCTGATTCCCGAAAGCGAATGGGTGATGGGCGTCAACGACCGCTGGCAACTCGCCGCCGCCGAGACCGCCCTCCGAACCCGAATCCTAAGGCGACACGCGCACGCAGGCGTCACCATCCTCGACCCCGCCACGACCTACATTGGTGCCGAAGTCGAGATCGCTCCCGACACCGTGATTGAGCCCAACACCTTTTTGGCTGGTCGAACCCGACTGCTCGGCCCGTGCCACGTAGGGCCATTCACGCGCATCGATGAGAGCACCATCGGCACCGGCACGCGTATCACCATGAGCCAGGTATTCCGGGCCACCATCGGCGAGCGAGTGCACATCGGCCCGTTCGCCAACATTCGCCCCGAGAGCGTCGTGGGCAATGAATCGAAGATTGGCAACTTTGTCGAGCTCAAAAAGACCACACTGGAGCGCGACGTGAAGGTTTCGCACCTCACCTACCTTGGCGATGCGAGCGTGGGCGAGAGCACAAACATTGGGGCAGGCACAATCACCTGCAACTACGACGGTTTCGAAAAGCATCGAACCACGATTGGCCCCCAGGCCTTCGTGGGGACGAATTCCACCTTGGTGGCCCCGGTCACCATCGGGCCGGGCGCATTTACGGCGGCAGGCAGCGTGATCACCGAAGATGTTCCTGGGGACGCGTTGGCCCTCGGGCGGTCGCGACAACTGAATAAGGAAGGATGGGCAGCAGAATGGCGGAGGAGAAAAAAATCAAAAACCCACTAGAGGGACGAAGCTTGGCGGGGATGAAACTCTTCGCAGGGAACGCGCACCCGGAACTTGCCAAAGAAGTTGCCGAGCACTTGGGCATTCGCCTCGGACGGATGACGTCGGAGCGTTTTGCCGACGGCGAGATTCGCGTGATGGTGGACGAGAGCGCCCGTGGGAATGAGATTTTCATCATTCAGCCCACTTGCGCTCCCGCCAACGACAACATCATGGAGCTCTTCATCATGTTGGACGCGTTCCGCCGGGCCTCCGCCCGTCGTATCACCGTCGTCATGCCCTACTACGGCTACGCGCGTCAAGACAAGAAGATCAAACCACGGGAGCCAATCACCGCCCGCCTCGTAGCCAGCATCATCGAGAATTGCGGGGCTGCGCGAGTGGTCGGCGTGGACCTCCACGCCCAGCAGATTCAGGGATTCTTCAACATCCCCGTGGACCATCTCTACGGTGGCCCGATCCTCGGTCGCTACTTCATCGACCAGGGCCTGCGCGATGATCCGAACGTGGTCGTCGTGTCGCCCGACGTCGCCGGGGTTGGCCGGGCCAAGTCGCTCGCCGAAATGCTCCAGTGCCCGTTTGTCGTCATCGCCAAGCGTCGCCCCGCCCCCAACCAGGTCGAAGTCGTCGAAATCGTCGGCGACTTCGTCGGCAAGAAGTGCGTGATGATCGATGATATGATCGACACCGGCGGCTCGATCGTCTCCGGTGCCCAAGCCCTCATGGATCGTGGTGCCCGCGAAGTCATCGCCAGCTGCACCCACCCGGTCTTCAGCGATAGCGCCGCGGCCCGGCTCCAAGATAGCTGCCTCAGTGAAGTCGTGACCCTCGACACGATCCCGATTGGCCCCGAAAAAACGTTCGAAAAGCTCACCATTCTCTCGTCTTCGGCCCTACTCGCCGATGCGATCCGACGCATCTATCTCAACGAATCCATCAGCGAGCTCTTTGCCGAATGGCGCTAGAATGGACCCATCGGCCCGCAGATCGGTCACCGCGTAAGCTCATTGCCATCGCGGTGGTCGCGGCTTTTGCCGTCACGGTCGGAAATATTACTTACGGGCCATGGATCGGATTGCTAGGATTTGCTATAGTGGTCGGATCAACCGCAGAGTTTTGGTTAGGAGTGCATTGCAAGATCGAAGAATCGGGAGTCAGCAGTCGGATCGGCATCAGCGCGTCACAAATGTCCTGGGATCAGGTCCAGCGTGTCACGGTGAATGTCTCCTCGATCAAACTATCTCCCCTCGCCGAGGAAACTCGCCTGTCCGAGTTTCGTGGCGTGCTTCTTCGGTTTTGGCCGGAAGATCGCGATTCCATTCTTGACGCCATACGTCCATACTGCAAAGAAAATGTCAGATTTCATGGCGAAGGAGCTTTCGGAGGAGGAAGTGGAGGCAGTGCTTAGCAAAGCCGCCTTCGAAATTCGCCGTCGCAAGCTGGAGGCTCCGGCAATCCTATTCATCGAATGTCATAAGCCGTTGGCGGCTATCGGTGGAGCGGCGAGCATCGCTTTTGCACCCTTTATCATTCCTTTTCTCGGCTTTGATGCCGTAGAGAAGTTCACCCAAGTATTCTCTCGGCGGGAGAATGTGGAGCGCTTGCTGACGAAGCTGGAGCAACCACAGGATCCGTCTGTTTCGGCCCCGGAGGAGTCATGCCCGACATCTCTTTGACATCATTACCCATTGCTCAAGCGCTCACCGCGACCGTCGTGGGCGAACAGTATCGCGACACCAGTTGGCTAGGCATCGCGTTCACGCTCGCTCTTGTCGTGTTCCTTCTCTTCAACATCCGCCGCGCCCGGTCCGGTAAGGACCTCTACATCCGCCGTATCGCTGGATTGAACGCCATCGATGAAGCTATTGGACGCGCAACCGAGATGGGACGCCCCGTCCTCATGGTGCCGGGCTTGAGTACGAACGTCAATGCGATTGCCGTCCAGGCGCTCAATATCTTCGCGTATGTCAGCCGAATTGCCGCGCGGTTCTCGAACCCGATCCTGCTCTGCTGCTACAACGCGGCGGTGTATACGGTTGCCCAGGAGATGATCCGCGACGTCTACCAAGAGGAAGGCCTGGCCGACCGATACGATCAGGACTCCGTCCGGTTCGTTTCCGACCGCCAGTTCGCTTTTGCCGCGGGCGTCTCGGGCTTGATCCTTCGCGAGCAAACGGCCGCCACGTTCTTCCTCGGTGAGTTCTACGCTGAGTCTCTGATCTTTGCCGAAACCGCGAACAGCATCGGCGCGATCCAGGTCGCAAGCTCAACCGAAGCCACCCAGACCCCGTTCTTTATCGCCGCGTGCGACTACGTTCTGATTGGCGACGAGTTCTATGCCGCCAGCGCCTACCTGACCCGCGAGCCGGTCTTGGTAGGAAGCTTGATTGGCCAAGACTGGTCCAAGATCGCGATTGCCGCCACGATCCTTCTCGGTGCCATCTTCAACTCGGTCCAAATCCAGGGCAACACGACCTGGGAAAAGAAGGGTGAGAAGTGGACTCAACTGGAAAAGGAGCGAAAGTCGAAACTCGGCGACACTGCCATGAGCATTCTCTTCAAGCCGCAACGCGATCCTGAACTCAAAGTGGATCGCCCTCTGAAACCGACGGCGACTCCTGCCGCTGGGGGTGGCCAATGATTTCATTCCTCGCCCAGGCCCAACCCCTCAACTTCTGGAACGCTCCGGCTGGCTCCGGTGAGCTCTGGACCAAGGTGGGCATCGCCCTGCTCCTTGGCCTGGTATTCCTGGCCGGGTTGCTGGCGGCCCCGATCCAGCTCCGCAAACCCATCGTCGCCACGTTCACATTTCTGTCAGGTCTCTTCTACGTCCTGTTCTATCTCTGGCCCGCGCCGATTGACCGCCAGCCGAACGAACTTCCTGTCGGTCCAGTCGAAGGCGTTGGCTTCTGGCTTTCCGATGCTCTGCCGGTAGTCGGCAACTTCACCCAGGTCCTGGCTGCGTTCCTCATCGGACTTGGTCTCTACTCCCTGCTCAGCGTTCACGGCAAGAAGATCGTCCGTCAGCAGAAAGACTGGGGCTTCAGTGCGGTCTTCATGGTTTCGATGGTGGCGATGCTTGCCGTCGGATTCTGGGACTTCAACACTCGGCAAGGGCCGAACGGCGCGATGCTGGACAACCCCGCAAACTGGCAACTTCCGAACTTCGCCAAGGACCTTCTCTTCGATGGCCTGCTCCAGCAGATGGACGCGGCCATGTTCGCGATCATCGCGTTCTTCATCCTATCGGCCGCCTACCGCGCATTCCGAATCCGGTCTATCGAGGCGACGATCCTGCTTGCCACTGCCCTCCTCGTCATGCTCAGCTTGATGGGTGCAGTCAGCTACGCCTTAGACGGCGTGATCGCCGGATGGTCGGGTGGAGACCCTGATGCGTTCATCACGAATTTTCGACTTTCCGAGATTCGAAAGTGGGTCGGCGATGCAATTCAAACGCCCGCCATTCGCGGAATCGACTTCGGCGTCGGAATCGGCGCGCTCGCGATGGGCCTCCGAATGTGGCTCAGCTTGGACAAAACGGGGGGCAAGTAAGACATGGCTAACAACATGAGTTTTGGCGAAAAGCTTCAGTCACTTCCAAAGGGAATCCTGTATCTCATTCTCATCCTGCTCACCAGTGTCCCGCTGTTCTTGGATGTCGCCGTCCCGAACAAGCCCGAGGACGCCGCGATTGACCTCTACAAGACGTTGATGGAGATCCCCGAGGGGTCCACCATCCTCATCGCTTCAGACTGGACAAACTCCACCCGAGGTGAAAGCGGCGGTCAGTTCGAATCGCTGATGAAGATCCTGATGCGTCGCAACATCAAGTTCGCGTTCTATTCCACGGGAAGTCCCGAGGCACCCCAGGTTGCCCGCGACCTCATCAGCGTCATGAACGCCAAACGTCGCGCCAAAGGCGAGAAGGAGTGGGAGCGATTCGAGAGTTGGGTTTCACTGGGATTTCTTCCTGACGCCGAAGCGGCGGGCCAGGGAATCGCCAACAACTTCAAGACGACCTTCTCGAGCAAGACCGACGTTCCCGCGGGCCGGCCGCCAACCAATGTCTTCGAGTCTCCCGTCCTGAAGGACAAAGCCAAGTTGTCGGACTTCAGCTTGGTCATCATCGTCACCGCCAGCAAGACCAGCACGATCAGCATCGAACGGTTCTACGGCAAGGTACCGATCGCCTTGATGGTCACGGGCGTCATGGGTCCCGAATCCAACGTCTACTATGCCTCCGGCCAGGTAGTCGGCCTCTGCGCGGGCTTGAAGGGACTCTACGATATCGAGAACCTGATGGAGCACGGAATCAACGTGGACTCCGATCCGCAGACGATCCGGTCCAGTCGAATCTCTGGCGAGGTCAAAGGCTTCCCCGGAATGGACAACAAGGGCAAGGGAGCCCGCTACTACCCGACGCTTCACTTCGCACTCACCCTGCTGATTCTCGCCGTCATCGCCGGCAACGTCGGCATGGTCCTGGCCAAAAGGAAGGGACGCTAAACAATGGATTTTCTCTTTTGGAAAGTCACGCTCGGTGTGATCGTCACCCTGGGCTTGTTCTCCTCCCTGTACAAGGAAAACAAGTTCTATCGCTTCTGTGAGCACCTCTTCCTCGGCTTGGCCGCTGGTTGGACCCTCGTTGCCATCTGGACCGAAACCCTGAAGGAGAACTGGTGGGACAAGCTCGCGGGCCTGCCCGCTGAGGGCACGGCTCCCGGAACTCCCGGCTACTGGGCCTGGGTGCTTCTCGTGCCGTTTGGCCTGATGGGCTATTTCGTCTTCAGCAAGAAGCACAACTGGATCAGCCGCATCCCCATCGGCATCATCCTCGGCCTCTGGTCGGGGCAGCAGATCCAGGTCTGGTGGACGCGCTACGGCCCCCAGATCAACAGCTCCATGCGCCCGCTGCTTCCGAACAACACCAGCTCGTTCCGGGTCCCGGGAACAACCGGCAAGACGCCCGAGCAAATCGCGGAGATCACGGCCTCGGTCTATCCAACCCAGGCGATCACGAACATCATCGCCGTCTTCACCGTCATCGCCGTTCTCAGCTACTTCTTGTTCAGTTTCGATGTCAAGAATAAGCTGATCCGCTCGATGTCCACCTCGGGCCGCTGGCTCCTAATGGTCGGCTTCGGCGCGATCTTCGGCAACACCGTCGCCATGCGCTTCACGCTACTCATCGACCGGATGTACTTCATCTGGTTCGAGTGGCTGATCCAGACGGTCTTGAGAAGATAGTACGCCCCCTTCCTCTTTCGGCGATGATCGTGCGCCGAAGGAGGAAGGGGTAGGGGATGGAGGTTCCGGGCACCTCGACAACGCGGTAGCCGTCGGATGCCTCGTGCCGACGTGCGGTCTCTGGATGTACCTCGCCTGTTTCTCTCTCCCAACGTCGTATCCGTCGGATGGCTCGTGCCGACGCGGAATCGCCGTAGCCGTCGGATGGTTCGTGCCGACGCCAGCCCTGAGTCTGCCTACCAATCCCCGACGCTGCCATCCGAATAAAACGACCGCCGCAAGACCTCCTGCTCGAACGGATGCTTCGCAAGCTCCTTCTCGTCCAATTCAATCCCCAACCCGGGCCGACTGGAAGGCCGGACTAGTTGACCCTTCGGGTCAACGGTGAACCCTTCCGAAACCACGTCATGCCGCCAAGGCACATCCGAGTGCACTTGCTCGCAGATCACATAGCTCGGCGTGGCAAAGCCAAACTCCAACGAAGCCGCGGTCGAAACCGGCCCCTGAGGGTTGTGCGGCGCAAGCGCGACCCGATAAGCCTCCGCCAGGGCAGCAATCCGCCGAGCCTCCGAAAGCCCGCCGCAATGGGTGATGTCCGGCTGCCACACCGCACAAGCGCGCTTCTCCGCAAGCTCCCGGAACGCATGGATCGAAGTAAGCCGCTCGCCCGTGGCAATCGGCGTCTTGACCGCCCGCTGAATATCTGCGATTCCATCGATCGACTCCGGCCAGCAGGGCTCTTCAAACCAATAGAGGCCGTACGGGTCCAGCGCCTCGGCAAAGAGCCGCCCCATCGCGGGCGAGGGCCGAGCATGGCAATCGACCATGATGTCGATATCCGGCCCGACCGCATCGCGCATCGCCCGCACACATGCCTCCGCATAACGAACGGGTTTCATGCCTTCCAGCGGCAAGGTTTCCGGCACAGCCATTGTCTTGAAGGCCGTAAAACCTTCCTCCACCGCCTTCTGGGCGAGATCGCCAAAGCGCTTGGCGTCCGAAGGCTCCGTCATGTAGAAGTCCTCCATCTTGCCGCCACCAAGATGCGAGTAAAGCCGGATCGTGTCGCGCACTGGGCCACCCCAAAGCTGGTGGCAAGGCACGTTGTGGACCTTGCCGACAATGTCCCAAAGTGCCAAGTCGATCCCCGCCATGGCCGTCGCCCGCACTATGCCGTTGCCGTGCCAGAAGTGCTGGCGATACATCATCTGCCACAGGTACTCCACCCGCGTCGGGTCCTCCCCGATCAAGAGCTGCGAGAGGTCCTCAATCGACCCCACTACGCCCCGAGTGTGCCATTCCAAAGTCGCCTCACCCCAACCCCAAAGGCCATCCTGGTCGGTGATAATCTTGACAAAAATCCAGTTGCGCATCCGCGCATGGCAGACCTTGGTTTCAATAGCAGTGATTTTCATGAGCCCCCAGCTTCAAATCGGCTGGGATAATCATAGCAGGCGACAAGTGCTGACCCACCGACCACAGCCATGCCGCCGGTACAATTGAGCTTATGCTCGACCGGCTGCTCGATATTGAGAAGCGATTTGAAGCCATTGAGGCCGACTACAACAATCCCGAAGTAGTCAGCGACCCCAAGGAACTGCAGCGTTTGGGCAAGACACGGTCGGACCTCGAACCAATCGTCAACCTCATCCGCGAGTACAAGAAGATCCTCGACGACCTCGCGCAGGCCGAGGAAATGCTGGCTGACACCGACATGCGCGAAATGGCCCGGCTTGAAGTCGAGTCCCTTCGGCCCCAAGTCGAAGGCATCGAGCAACGACTCAAGCTCATGCTCGTCCCCAAGGACCCGAGCGACGACAAGCCCGTCATCATCGAAATCAGGCCCGCCGCCGGCGGTGACGAAGCCGGACTCTTCGCCGCCGAACTCTACCGCATGTACTTGCGGTACGCCGAACGGAGGCGCTGGAAGACCGAGATCATGGACCAAGACGAAACCGGCTTGGGCGGCATGACGCGCGTCATCTTCAAGGTCGATGCCGTCGGTGCATACTCCCAGCTAAAGTTCGAGAGTGGCGTCCACCGAGTCCAGAGGGTCCCCGCAACCGAGAGCCAGGGCCGCATCCATACCTCCACCGCCACCGTCGCCGTCCTGCCCGAGGCCGAAGAAGTGGACCTCCACATCGATCCCAAGGACCTCGAAATCTCAACGTTCTGCTCCTCGTCGGCGGGCGGCCAGCACATGCAGAAGAACGAGACCGCCATCCGGATCATCCACAAACCGACCGGCCTCGTCAGCACCTGCCAAGACGAACGCAGCCAGCAGCAAAACAAGCTAAAAGCGATGGCCGTGCTCCGCACCAAGCTTCTCCAGGCTCGCGAAGACGAAATCGCCAACCAGCGCGCGGGCATGAGAAAAGGCCAAATCGGCAGCGGCGACCGAAGCGAGAAGATCCGAACCTATCACTTCCCCGAGAGCCGAATCACCGACCACCGCATCAAGATGACCGTGCACAACATGGCCACCTTCATGGATGGCGACATTCAGGGCATGCTCGACGCACTCGTCCAGGACGAACAAGCCCGCAAGCTCGCCGAGACCGAAGAAGCCGCCTAAAAGACGGCTATTCGTAAAGCTTGTGGTTCTCGTGGAAGCGAGCCGCAAGCTTGGTCGCCTCGCGGTCGTAGGCCTCGGGATCGGCCCAAGTGTTGCGTGGAGTCAATAGTTCGGAATCCACTCCGGGGCACTCATTCGGAATCGCGAGTCCAAAAATGGGATCGGTCGAGTAACCAACCGCTTCAAGATGCCCGGCGAGGGCGGCCCGGATCATTGCGCGGGTGTTGCCCAGTTTCATCCGGTGTCCCACGCCGTAGCCGCCACCGGTCCAGCCCGTGTTCACCAGCCAGACACGCACCTCATGCTCAGCAATAAGCTCACCCAATCGCTTCGCGTAAACCTTGGGCGCGAGCGGCAAGAACGGCTGGCCAAAGCACGCCGAGAACGTCAAGGTCGGCTCCGTAACGCCCGCCTCAGTGCCCGCAACTTTGGCCGTGTAGCCGTTAAGAAAGTGGAACATCGCCTGGTCCGGAGTCAATCGTGAGATGGGAGGCAGAACGCCAAGGGCATCACAAGTCAGGAAGATAATGTTCTTCGGATGGCCGCCGAGGCTTGGCTGAACCGCACCCTCAATGAAGTCAATCGGGTACGCGCACCGGGTGTTTTCGGTCAGCGAAACATCGTTGTAATCCGGCACCCCATCGGGGCCAAGGACAACGTTCTCCAGCACCGAACCATGTCGGATCGCGTTCCAAATCTCTGGCTCGCCCTCGGCACTGAGCTTAATGCACTTTGCGTAGCAGCCGCCCTCGATGTTGAAGACGCCCCGGTCCGTCCAACCATGCTCGTCGTCGCCAATCAGGCGGCGGTCGTGGTCCGCGCTGAGCGTGGTCTTTCCCGTACCGCTGAGGCCGAAGAACAGGCAGGTATCGCCTTCGGGGCCAGTGTTCGCTGAGCAGTGCATGCTCAGGTGGCCTCGCAAAGGCAGCAGGAAGTTCATGATCGTAAAGACCGACTTCTTCATCTCCCCCGCATACTCAGTGCCCGCAATCAAAACCTGCTGATCGGTGAAACTCAGCGCAATCACCGCATCTCCATGCACCGGCTCAGTGGCGGGATCCATTACACGCTTGCCGAGGTCCACGACCGTCCAATCCGGCTGATACGTAGCCAAATCTTCGGCCGTCGGGCGAATCAAAAGCTGCTTGATAAAGAGCGCATGGTAGGGCCGCTCGACAATGAATCGGACCGCAATCCGCTGTTCAGTATCGGCCCCGCCGAAGGTGTCGATGACGTATAGGTCCTTGCCGACCGCATATTCCTGAAGCTTCGCGCCAACGGCGGCAAAGCCTTCGGCCGACATCGCGTTGTTGTTTTCCCACCAAACTTTGTCTTCGGTGAGCGAATCGCGAACCACGTACTTGTCGCGAGGGGTGCGGCCGGTGTACTTTCCCGATCGTGCCACCACGGCGCCATTAGAGGCGAGCTCGCAGTGATCGCGGGTCAAGGCGTGCTCGATCAAGACATCCACCGGGGGATTCCAGAAAACCTGGGCGGCTAACGAGAGGTCGATCGGGGAGGGGGTAGAGGACGCCATTGTCTTGCCTTGAGAGACAAGTTTACCCGCTGAAAATTCAGGCATTGGGTCGGGACCCAGTTAAGGCTGCGTTAATGCAATGGCATAATGTATTCGTTTTGACGCCAAAACCGGACGCGATAGACCGCTTCCAGCTTCGGATCGGCGAGCACATGCGCCACCTCGCCCGCCAACTGCATCAGGCCATCACCGAGCAATAGCGCCCGATGGGCGACAGCCTGAGCCAGATTCAGATCGTGGGTGGCAACCACAATGGCCTTGCCCTCTGCTGCCAGCGACCGAATTAGCCCGCCGATGATGACCTGGTGCTCGGGGTCCAAGTGGGCCGTAGGCTCATCCAGCAGCAAGACCGGAGACTCCTGAGCAAGCGCCCGGGCGAAGAGAACCCGCTGTTTCTCCCCACCGCTGAGGTCAGCAACCACCCGGTCGGCGAGCCCCCCGCAGTCGGCGGTTTCCATCGCTCGCTCGGCCGCTGCGACGTCTTCGGCACTTTCAAAGACTCCCGTCGAGTGGGCAATCCGGCCCATCGTTACGACCTCCCGGACCGAGAACCGGAAAGCGAAATTCTCTTCCTGGGGCACCCAACCGATGCTCTTCGCCCGCTCGCGCGGGGCCAACTTCGCGATAGGAGCACCGCCCAACAGCACCGACCCCGATAGGGCCGGAACTAGGCCAGCCAGAGTCCGCAAAAGCGTCGATTTTCCCGAGCCATTCGGCCCCAGGAGTGCCACCACCTCGCCTCGCCTCGCCGCGATTTCGATCCCCGACGCGACCACTCGCCCCGCATATCCGACCGAAACCCCAGAGCCGACCAGAATCGGCTCACTCATGCTCATGTAAGCTCACGATTCCGAGCATTCGCCGCACGCCAACATCGTCAGGAAACTGATTAGCGAGCAACAAGAGCGCCGTCCGCTCGATCGCCCGCCAAGGATACGGCGGACCATCGCCGAGGGTTCCCGCCGCTCGCACTTGCTCCGCTGCCTCCACCGTCATCCGGCTCGCCGAAAGATACGCAAACGCCAAGAGGTACCGCAACATCGCGAGGTCCCGGTGGCGCAGGGATTCATCAATCCAGCGCTGGGCTTGGTCATAGAGTCCCCACTCAAGCAACTGACAGGCGACTTCGATCAGGTTCTCCGGACATTCCAGCAAGGCCGCGACAATCGCGCTCGGCTCCTTGCCCATGCTCGGCGAGGTCGAGAGGAAGCTTTCCGCCCGCAGAACCGGATCGAGCGGGGCCAGAAAGTGGGCGTTGAGTAGCTCGGGTCTCTCGCCTTCCGCATCTCCCATCAGCCGCAAAGCCATGGCCTTGGCCCACCAAGCGAGGTGGTCTTCCCCGTTGTAGAGCAGCGCCTGTTCCAACTCCTGGTTCGCGGTTGCAAATGCCTTGTGCCGCAACGCCGCCTCCGCCCGGTGAGTGTGGCCGACCGCGCGAGGCGTGGGTCCGAACGTCTCAAACCTCGGATCCAGAGCCCGCGGTGCTTCGAAAGCACTCCGGAGCAGTTCGCCCTTGTTCGCATCCAGAATCACCGCCTCGACCGCATCCGATCCAAGCTCAAGCGGAAGATCCAGAAGTCGCTCAGGATAGAGATCGATAGGGGCCTCAAGCGTCTGCCCATCACCCGTCCGGATCACAACCTTAGCCCCCAAGCTTGGCCGAGTCGCTTGCACAATCAGACGATTGGGCTCCAAGTGAATGGCACCATCAAGGGCCGCACCACTCACACCCGGTAGGCCGCTAATGGGCACCAGAGTCCAAGTAAAGGCGTCGAGAACGCGACCGCCCATCGATTGGCTTTGCGCAAACCGTTGAAGTCGCCAATGGCCCTCTGTGAGAACCGAGTACCGGATCGGCTCCGGATGGCCGAGGGCGAGCAAGCCAACTTGCCGGTCGGTATCGAACCAAACACCCGGGGCCTCACAAGCGCCTCCACCCACATAGATCGACAATTCAGGAGCATAGGGCAGCGGCTCCAAGAGCCTGTTGTGCACTCGGACCTCAATCTGCAGCGCCGCCCGGTCAGCAGGCAGGCTGAGATGTAGGTGAAAGCCAAAGCCCAGGTTCACCGAAGACTCCGCCAACCAAACTCCGGCCGCAGATTCTTCGTCGAGAGGGAAGTCAAGCTGCGAGTCGACGTTCCCAAGCGAGTTGACCCGGTCCTCGTGGTTCAAGCGAAACTGGATGCCCTCCCGCAGCGTGACCCCACGCAGACCGCCGATGATCGGCGTAAGCTCGGCGTGCCGCCGCAGGATTTCGGTCTGGGTTCGCTTGTCAAAGAGGCTGAGGATCCGCCCGCCAAGCCCGGGAAGGATGGTGACTCGCAGAAACTGGTTTTCCAGGATCAAAGTGCGGAAGGTCCGCATCTCCGATTGTCCCAGCGGCTTCAGTCGAGGGAATGGCATCGAGGCCGCATGCGCGGGCCGACCGTCCGAGCGCAAGAATTCGGCCTCCAACAACCCAATCTGGAGATTCTCGCCATCTTCAAACACCTCGCTCGGCATGGGAAAAGGGTACCAGCCAAGCAAGGTAACCCAGACCAATTGGGTTAGACTGCGGACAGGATGAAACTATTGACGTGGCTGGTGAAGTTCGTGGCGATTCCCGGCGCGCTGGCCGCCTTCGGGTTTTTCTATGTCGGTCCTCGGCTTGGTGGCGATGTGGCCAAGCGGCTCAACCAAAGCCATGCACAACTAGAAAAGACCCTGGAAAAACTGACTCCACCGACAGAAAAAACGAAGCCCACCGCAACCAAGCCAGCGGCCCGCTGAGCCGGTAATATCGGGCCAATGCGCTCTGTTCTGCTTCTTCTTCTCATCGGGCTAAGCTGTGCTTCCATGGCAAAAGTTGTGACTCAACGCGTCGAATACAAGGATGGCGACACCGTCCTCGAAGGGTTCCTGGCCTACGACGACGCAACCACCAAGCCGACCGCCGGCATCGGCATCGTCCACGACTGGAATGGTTTGGACGGCTACGAAGAGGGCCGCGCCAAGCAACTGGCCGAGCAAGGCTATGTCGCGTTCGCGCTCGACATCTATGGCAAGGGCATCCGTCCCACAAACCCCGCTGATAGCGGCAAGCAAGCGACGATCTATCGCTCCGACCGCGCCCTCTTCCGCGCTCGACTGAAGGCAGGCATGGATGTCCTCGCGAACCATCCTAAGGTGAACAAGCAGGCCCTGGCCGCGATTGGCTATTGCTTCGGCGGCACCGGCGTCCTCGAGCTCGCCCGAAGCGGCTATCCCGTGGCTGGCGTAGTGTCGTTCCATGGCGGTCTGGAAACTCCGACCCCGGCGGCTGCCGGTGACGTCAAAGGCAAGGTCCTCGTCTTCCATGCCAACGACGATCCCGCTGTGCCCCAGGCTCAGCTCATCGGATTGCTGAAAGAGCTGAAGGACGCGAAAGTGGACTTCCAGGTGACTGTCTTCAATCTCGCCACCCACGCCTTCACCGTCCCCGGCGGTTCCTACAACGCCGACGCTGACCGCCGCTCATTCGCGGGAATGCTCACCTTCTTCGGCGAACTCTTCAGCCAAACCGCCAAAGGCTGACCCAGCAAAAACAAGGCGTCCGCGCTCCCGAGGGAGCGCGGACGCCCCGTCCGCTTCAGGAGCACGGACGCCTCGTCCGACTCCGAATCACGCGTTCAAAGAACCTTAAACGAACCAAAGAACTTGCTCGCGACCGAATCATTCCGCGGAGCCGGTCCAAGAATCGTTAGGGCATAGACCTTGTCCTTGACCTCATAGATCCACATCGCCCCTTCCGGTCCCGCCGGTAGCTTGAACTGGATCAACCGACCCTCCAGCCCGCCATACTTCTGCGACTTATCTGCGGTCCCCGTAGCCTTCGTGCTCCGCAAGAACCCGCTCTTGATGCCCTCGATCAAGTTCTGCTTGACCTGCTTGCTCGTGTTCGCCGGAAGCTTAGAAACGCTGACCACCGTGGTCACCGCCTTGTCGCGCGAGATGTAGATGTCGGTGGTCACGCTGAGCCCAACCTCACTCTGCGATTGCGTTTGCTTCACCGGCGCAATCGGCAAAGTCACGCTGAAGCCGTTCTCGGGATACTTGTATCGAGTCCAATCGGCCGCTTGGGCACTGGCGACCACTGCGAGAAGCGCGGTCCCGAAGACGAGGTGAGTAAGGCGAGGTCTCATGCCCGCCAGTATACGATTCGATCCCGCCGATTACGAGAGCGGCAGGACCGTTTGTTCCAGATATTCGTTGTGGAACTTACCCAGCCGATCGTGCTTAGCGACCAACTTGCGGAAGTCAAGTAGCCGGGGGAACACGGACTCCAAGTGATCAGGTCTCAGCCGGTTGACCTTGGCAAAATGCGGTCGCACGCCGAAGGGCAACAAAGCACGTTCAATATCCCCCAGAACCGCCTGGACCGCAGCCTCCTCTCGCTTCCAAGTGAAGTGGATTCCCACTGTGTCTTGCTCATACGCCCCGCTCAGCCAAAGGGAATCCGCCGCAATCGTCCTAATCTCCGAGACCATCAGCAGCGAATTGAACTGATCCTGAATTGAGCGCAAAGCGCCGAGCGCTTCCACGGCATTGGCCCGGGGAACAAAGTACTCCGACTGAATCTCGGCCCCGGCACTCGGAGTTCGGTCAGGGCGGAAGTGAGGAAGCCTCTGGTACGAGGGCCCCGCAACTCCCATTTGCTCCGTGCAATTGTCCGCCGGTTCCGAGCGGATCGGATGCAGCTTTTGCGGTGCCGGAGTCGCCCCGAATCCGCCCCATTCGGGCTCATCCACTCGCCGCTTCACCCAAACCTGCTCGACCACGTCGGTCGCCCAGTGAGTGAAGAGGCTAACGCTGTAACCACCCGACACGATCTCGTCGAAACTGGCCTCCAGCGTCGCAATCGGCAAGTTCTCGTATACGTTCTGGCAAATCTCAAAAGCTGGGACCAAGTCCAGGGTCACCTGAGTAACGACTCCCAGCGCCCCCAAACTCACCACCGCGCCATCAAAGCCCTCGTCGCCACGCCACATTTCCACGATCTCGCCATTCGCGTTGACGAACTCAAACCCCGCTACCGAAGTCGATAGCGTCCCATTCCCAACTCCCGACCCGTGGGTCCCGGTGGCGCAAGCCCCGACGATCGAGATGTGGGGCAAAGAAGCGAGGTTGGCTACCGCAAACCCCTCGCGCTCGAGAAGCGGTCCTAGGGTCGCATAGTTCATGCCCGCCTCGACCGTGACCTGCTTGCCCCGGACGTCAGTCTCGATCACCCGCTGAAAGTTCGCGAGCGAAACGATGACCTCCGAGTCGGCAATGTCATGAAACGAGTGCCGGGTCCCCAAGGCGCGAACCTTAGACGACGACCGGACGATTTCGCTCAGCTCCGCCACTGTCTTTGGCGTCACAATCCGCCCCCTGTACTCGTAATTCCCCGCCCAGTTCCAGTCGCCCGTCATGCCTTATTGTGGCGGATCAAGGAGGATTCGGGTAACAACGTGGGCATGAAACTAAGCCGCCACCTCGATCATCAGGCATACCGCTGGAACATTGAGGATCGCTCCCTCCCCCTTGGCGTGACCCTCTCGTTCCTGCTAAGCCTCAAGCGAGAAGAGATGCTGGCGGTGCTCGCTTCATTGCCCCTGGAGGAGTCGTATCTCGACTTCATCCGGTCGCCGGTCGAGCCGGAGCAGGAAGTTTGGGCCAGCGGCGTCACCTACCTCCGCAGCCGCGATGAGCGCCAAGCCGAATCGACCGTGGCCGACGTCTACGCCAAGGTCTACGAAGCCGAGCGGCCCGAGCTCTTTTTCAAGGCCGCTGGCTGGCGCACCGTCGGTCACGAACAACGCATCCGAGTCCGCCAAGACAGCCAATGGGACGTCCCCGAGCCCGAACTGACCCTGGTCATCAACTCCCACGGCGAGATCGTCGGATACACCGCCGGGAATGACGTCTCATCACGCAGCATCGAAGGCGAAAATCCCCTCTACCTACCCCAGGCAAAGTCGTACGACGGATCCTGTGCCGTCGGCCCAACGATTGTCCTCGCGTGCGAAGACGAGATGGCTAATCTCAAGATTTCCTGCGCCATCAAGCGCGGCAGCGAAGTGGTCTTCCAGGGCGAAACCAGCGTCTCCCAGATGAAACGGAAACTCGGCGACCTCGTTGGCTACCTGTTCCGTGAGATGAGCTTCCCCCACGGAGTCTTCCTCATGACGGGTACCGGAATCATCCCGACCCCAGATTTCACTCTGCTAAGTGGAGACATCGTCACCATCGAGGTCGGGGAGGTCGAACTGGTGAACGAAGTCCAATGAGCGATCTCTTCGACGTCGCCACCCGCGCCGCCGGGCCCAGCGGAACCCTTCCGCTGACCGAAGAAATGCTCCTGAATCGCCCCTCGGGCGATCTCTTCGGCCTCTCACAAAACGCGGGCATGGGCTGGGAGCCAAGCAAACTGACGGGCAAGGAATTCCTGATCCTCTCGACTCTCGGAGGCCTCCGGGGCGAAGACGGCAAGCCCATCGCCCTCGGCTATCACACCGGGCATTGGGAAGTCGGCCTCCAAGTCCGCGAGTGCGCTGAGGAGTTCACCCGACTGGGCGCAATTCCCTTCGCTGGATTCGTTTCCGACCCCTGCGACGGCCGGACCCAAGGCACCACCGGGATGTTCGATTCGCTGCCCTACCGCAACGATGCTGCCATCGTGTTGCGAAGGCTCATCCGTTCGCTCCCCACCCGTCGCGGCGTGATCGGCGTTGCCACCTGCGATAAAGGCCTCCCCGCCATGCTGATGGCCCTGGCCGGGATGTCCGACCTGCCCTGCGCCCTCGTGCCCGGCGGCGTGACGCTTCCGCCCGAGCACGGTGAAGACGCGGGCAAGATCCAGTCCATTGGCGCAAGGTTCTCCCACTGTCTGATCTCTCTCCGGGAAGCCGCCGAGGCTGGCTGTCGTGCATGCGCGACCCCTGGTGGTGGATGCCAGTTCTTCGGGACCGCCGCCACCGCGCAGGCAGTCGCCGAAGCCCTCGGCCTCACCGTCACCCACGCCGCCCTCGCCCCCAGCGGCCAACCGATCTGGCTCGACATCGCCACCCGCACGGCGAGGGCCATCGCCGACCTCGAGTCGCGAGGCATCACTAACAAAGACATCCTCACCGACCGAGCTGTCGAGAACGCCATGCTCGTCCACGCCGCCTGCGGCGGATCGACAAACCTGCTCATCCATATCCCCGCAATCGCCCATGCCGCGGGCTTGCGACGGCCCGCTGTCGAAGATTGGTCTCGAGTCAATCAAGCCGCCCCCCGGCTGGTCGACGTCCTGCCCAACGGCCCCACCGACCATCCTACCGTTCGCCTCTTCCTCGCTGGCGGAGTCCCCGAAGTGATGCTCCACCTGCGTCGAATGGGCGTCCTGAACACGGACTGCCTGACCGTGACCGGCAAAACCGTCGGCGAGAATCTCGACGAATGGGAAGCGTCCGAACGTCGCGCGAAGCTCCGCCAAGTGCTCCGCGACAAGGATGGCGTCGATCCTGACGACGTGATTTCATCTCCCGACCAGGCCCGTGCAAAGGGCCTGACCAGCACAGTCTGCTTCCCGGTCGGGAACCTCGCTCCCGAAGGCAGCGTGATCAAAGCCACCGCCATCGATGCCTCCGTCCTCGATGCCGACGGCGTCTACCGCAAGCGTGGCCCTGCCCGAGTGTTCACGCGCGAGCACGAAGCCATTGCTGCCCTCAAGCAAGGCCAAATCCAAGCGGGCGACATCATCGTCCTGACTTGCAGCGGCCCCCTCGGCACTGGCATGGAAGAGACCTACCAACTCACCAGCGCCCTCAAATTTCTCCCCTTCGGCAAGCAAGTCGCCCTCATCACCGACGCCCGGTTTTCCGGCGTGAGCACCGGCGCCTGCATCGGCCACATCGGTCCCGAGGCCCTAGCTTGCGGTCCCATCGGCAAGGTCCGCGAAGGCGACGTCATCGAGATCATGGTCGATCGCGGGACCCTAGAGGCCACCCTCAACGTCGTTGATTGCCCCGAGTTCGACAGCAGGCAGCCCCAAAACCTCGCCGCCGACCCGCGCCTCCCCGAAGACACGCGCCTCTGGGCCGCCCTCGTAACCGCCAGCGGTGGCCTCTGGGGCGGCTGCGTCTACGACGCCGGGGCGATCATTGGGTTGCTGGACGCGGGACGCAAGACTTAAGACGAATAGCGAACAGCAGATCAGCTCAACATAGTCACAATCATGGTACAGTAGATGGACCATGATGATCAACATTGCGGAAGCGAAGGCCAAGTTGTCCTCGCTGGTGAAGGAAGCCGCCAGCGGCCAAGACGTCATCCTGTGCGATCGAAATCGCCCGGTGGCTCGCCTTGTGGCCATCGGCGCTCCCGGCCAAGTCCGGGAGTCCAGAGTGCCCTACGAAGCGGGCACTGGCCTGCGACGCCTCGGCCTGATGCCCATGGCCCTGCCGGAGAGCATCCTCACGCCCTTCAGCGAGGCCGAGCTCGATGAAATGCTCGGGGAAGTCTCATAAGCTCCCCCCGCCGTCCCGTGCTCGTGGATTCCCACATCATCCTGTGGGCAATGCACGAGCCAACTCGACTATCCGAGAACCAAGCGCGGCTGCTAAGCACCCCCACCGTTCAGCCCATTGTCAGCGTCTTCTCGCTCTGGGAACTGACCTACAAATCTCGACAGGCCAAACTTTCGGTTCCGTTCCGGGTGGACTTCTCCATCGAGCAATTCCTTCGCGAGTTCGAGGGCGACTGGCTGCCATTCTTGCCCTCCCACGCGGCCAGAGTCGCCGACCTTGGCTTGCACCACCGCGACCCCTTCGACCTCATGATCCTCTCACAAGCCATCAGTGAGAACCTACCGGTAATGACATCCGACCAGAAATTCGCGCTCTATCCGGTCAGAGTGCTCAATTAAGTCACAATCGGATACTAGATAAAGAGAATATCGATGGTGCCACTGGAAAGCCAGATGATCGTGCTGGCGCATCCAGTGAGGACACGACCAGCTCCCAACTCCGTGACCCCGTTAAGCGCCCCGCGTCATCCCCTTACGGCAACTTCGGATCGCCCAGCAAAACCCTCTGTCGTTCCGTCGCCGTAGCCAGAACCTCCGGCGCATAAAGCTCCTCATAAGTCAGCGACGGATACCACTTCCCAATCGCACTGTGGGCGTAATGAACTTGGATCATGTAGCGCCTTCGGTCGCTCGTGTTCATCGCCGCCCCGTGCCAAAGGTCGCTCCGGAAGAGGCAGGCATCGCCTGCTTTCAGCATGACCGCATGGGGCGGGACGTCGTGCCACGTACTTTCGTTTTCGGGATAACGGGCTGCACGGTGTGAACCGGGGATGATCGTGGTCGGGCCGAGATCCAAGGTCAGATCATCCAAATAGTAATGGGCCGTCGCCATGAAGATCGGAATCGTCACCGCCGCCGGGACCTCAGAAGCCTGTGGAAAAGGCAAGAAATCCACGTGGATCCCCATGCCCCGCCCCGTCCCGGTAACCCACAGGCTGCCGCCAATCACGTGGAAATGTTCGCCGAAAATCGACTCGCAGACGTCGATGACGTCCGGCTGGTCCATCATCTGCAACATCTCCGGGTCGCGGTGGTAGTTACTACTCAAATGCTTGTTGAAGGTCCAATTCGGGACGTCGTACTGCTCATCCGGACCGCCCATCGAGTCCATTTTCGCCCGGAGCCAAGCCACTTTCTCCGCCGCAAGAACACCAGGGAAGATGCAATAGCCATCCTCGTGCATGCCCACAATGGCCCGCTCCAAGTCAAATTCGGCAGGATAGGGAAGGTTCTGGACCTCGCCCCGATACATCGTATCGCCTACCGCTCGCTTGACGTTGTGACCATTCGGAATCGCGCTCATGCCGCCAGTATATCGTTGCTATCGACGACCCGCGAGTGATATTGAAGCTTGGGCATCAACCGATGCCCAAGCCCAAGAATCAGATCGACAAGACCCGCTGGATCAGTGCCTTCTGGGCATGGAGCCGATTCTCTGCCTGGTCAACGACCCGACTCTGCGCCGAATCAATCACGTCATCCGTGACCTCAAATCCGCGCCTCGCTGGCAAGCAGTGCAGGAAGATCGCATCCTTCGCCGCCATGTCCATCACGCGCTGGTCCACCTGATACGAGTCGAACACCTTGAGCCGATGCTCCTGCTCGCGCTCGTCGCCCATCGAAATCCACACATCCGTGTACACCACATGGGCGCCCGCAAGGCCCTCCTCAAGTGACGAAGTTTGCGTAATCCCTTCGATCCCATCGAGTCGGAAGTTCTCCGGACCGCAGATCGTGAACGGATAGCCAAGCTTTACCGCTACCTTTGCCAGCGAGCGGGCCACGTTGTTTCCATCACCCACATAGGTGATCTTCACCGGATCGCGGCCAAACGATTCTCGAACGGTTAGCATGTCGGCGAGCGCCTGGCAGGGGTGCTCAATCTCCGTCAGCGCATTGATCACTGGAACGTCCGAATGCTCCGCAAGCTCCACGAGTTGCTTTTGCCAATAGAGCCGAGCCACGATCAGACTCGTCCAGCGTGATAGGTTGTTCGCCACATCCTTCACCGATTCCCGAGTCCCCAGCCCAATATCTGCCTTGGAAAGGTAAATCGGATGCCCCCCGAGTTCGCGAATCGCCGTCTCGAACGATACGCGCGTCCGCAGCGAAGGCTTCTCGAAAACCAGAGCCACGGATCGATTCTCCACCGCCGTGATCACCGAGGGCGCAATCTTCCTTCGCTGTTTGGAGTAAGCGGCAAGGTCAAGGACATCCTCAATCTGGGCTGTGCTCAGGTCATCAATCGCGAGCACGTCGTGCCATCGCTCACTGCGAACGCTCGCCGAAACCGTGACCGGCAGCCGAGGATCAGCCACTCCGAGAACCTCGGCCAAGGTCGCCAAAGCCTGGTCGACTTGCTCCTCCGTCAGGATCAGCGGCGGCACAAATCGCAACGTCTGCTCATCAGTCGCGTTGATAATCAGCTTGCGCTCAAAGCATTCCCGCACCACATCGCGAGCAATCGGTCGATCCAGGGTCGCCCCAATCATCAAGCCCATGCCGCGAATCTCGGTGACGACCGGAGCCATCGCCCGCAGGCCCGCCACCAGTCGCTCGCCCACCCGATTCGTGTTGGCCAGCAGATTCTGATGCTCAATGGTGTCGAGAACCGCCAAAGCCGTCGCGCAAGCCAGAGGATTGCCGCCAAACGTCGATCCGTGGTCGCCCGCCTCAAGAATTCCCGTCGCGCGGCCCGAAGTAAGGCAAGCCCCAATCGGCACGCCACCACCAAGTGCCTTGGCAAGACAGAGCACGTCTGGCTTCACCCCGTGATACTGGAACGCGAACCATTTGCCCGTCCGGCCAAGGCCGCACTGAACTTCGTCCAGCATAAAGAGGGCGTTGTGCTCGCGGCAGAGCGCCTCCGCCTCGCGCAAGAACTCCGTGGTCATCGGCTCCACGCCGCCCTCGCCCATCACGGTCTCCAGCAAGATCGCCGCCGTTTTGTGCGAAAAAGCATCCCGCAACTCTTCCAGCGAGTTGGCCTGAATGTGGCGAAAGCCGGGAACCAGTGGCTCGAAAGGCCGCTGATACTTGCGCTGACCCGTAGCTGAAAGCGCTCCCAAAGTCCGGCCATGAAACGACTTGTGCAGAGTGATGATTTCGTAATCGCCCTCCGGTCGCTTGCCCAAACCGTGCTTCTTCGCGATCTTGAGGGCGGCCTCGTTGGCAGTGGCCCCGCAAACGGCGAAGAACACCTTGTCCATGCCGCTAAGCTCACAGAGGCGCTTGGCCAGCTGGGCCTGGGGGGCGGTCAAGAAGTAGTTCGAGACATGGATGAGCTGTTGCGCCTGGCGCGTGATCGCTGCCACAACCGCCGGGTGGCAGTGGCCGAGCTGGCACACACCGATGCCGGCGAGGAGGTCCAGGTATTCGTTGCCTCGGTTGTCCCAAAGGTGGCAACCGGCCCCCTGCACAAAGAGGGCAGGAAACCTTCGGTAAGTAGGCATGACGTAGTCGTCGTCATTGGTCTTGATCGTGTCGTATTTCAGCATGAGAAAATCGGGGAATCAGTCGGGCGCGGCCGAGCGCAAACATCAAAGGAAATTCGTTGGGGGAACCGGTGGGGCGTCGTCGCCAGCCGAAATCAGTTCCCCGAAATACGACGGTCCCGACGGGCGCGGGCGGGTTGGATCAGCACAGCCGGGGAGTCAACGCCCATGAGCGCCGTCAGCAGTCCCGAAACCAATGCCTGGTAGATGTTTCTCACCGAAGATTCAATAGGTTCGTGCCACGGGTAACGAATCCTTCTCAAACTTTACTCAATCGTCCAGCTGCTTTTCACGACGGGACCCTCGCGGAGCGTCGCGACCACCGTGCAGTACTTATCGTCGCTAAGCTCAACCGCTCGCTCAACCGTCGCCGGGTCCAGGTTTTCACCCGAGATAATGTGCCGAATGCGGACTTCCACGAAGGGGCGCGGATACTGGCCGGGGTCGGTTCGGTCGCCGTCAACTTCGATTCGGTAAGCCGTGATCTTCTGCTTTTTCTTCTCCAGAATTTGGACGACATCCATCGCGCTGCACGCGGCGGCGGAGCAGAGAAGAGCCTCAACGGGAGTCGGACCAAGCCCTTGACCGCCAGATGCAGGCAAGGCATCCATCGTGAAGCGGTTCCCACTTTCGGGCACAGCCTCAAAAGCCAAGCGGCCCTTCCAATTCACGGTAACCATTCGTCTCAGACTACCGCCAAGAATCCCCATTTCTGCGCCCTTCGGTGGTTGAAATATAGGTCAAATGACCCAAATTTGCCTTCTTCCTACGCGAAAAGCAGGGAAGTGCCCCCCGCCGAGTCGTGCCACAAGCTGTGGAGATGAGATTCACCCTTGGGTTGAGGTCCGCACGTGGGGTTTAATACAGTGAGATGAGACGTGCTGGTCGAATCAACCTGATGCTGGTCGCAGTGATCGTGCTGGGCGGCTTTATTGGCGCCGTCCTGTTCATGGGGCGCGAGTCAATGAGCTCCACCTGCGGTCGCTTCCTTTCTGCTCTTTCCTCGGGAGACATCGACACCCTCGTAGCAACCTCCTACGCGGGGACCAAGACTCCGGAAGAAATGAGGAAGGAATGGGAATTCACGATCAATGAGGCGGCACCGTACTACCGCTTCATCTACAAGATCGAGAATTCTCGCGAGCAGGGCTCCACGGGCGGCTCGGTTGCGATCCGATTCTGGAAGAATGCAACCTCAAGCGGTTCCTACGATGAGCAGTTCGACATTCCGATGGTGAAAACAGACGGAGGCTGGAAAGTGGACGTTCGCGGCATCAGCCGAGAAATGTTCCCCGCTTTGCCTCGTTAGCCCTCAGGGCATGGTATCATTGCAAATCACGCGCGGGTGGTGAAATTGGTAGACACGCTACCTTGAGGTGGTAGTGCTCACAAGGCGTGAAGGTTCGAGTCCTTTCCCGCGCACCAGTTTAATGGCCGTCAAGAGACGGCGGGTCCGACAGAGTTGGCAAGCAGTTGGCAGTCAATGACGATAAACCTCAACCGGATTCGTTTCTGAACCGGTATCGCTGGAGTGGAAGCAACAAGCTTCACTCAGTCTGCACTGCCACACGGGTCGTCGTTTCTGACGCTGGCATCTTTTCTCCCGACCCCGATTCCGCCATCCTGATCTCCACCTCCGACGTCGATCGGATGCCCGCTAAAATTGGGTTCGGGGATGTCTGGGTCGATTCAGGGGCAAGGGCTCTCGTTGAGTCCGTTCTCCCGTCGGAGTTTCTCGTTTCCCCGATCCAAGGTGAGACGGAGTTCTGGGCGGTTCATTTTGCGCCCGAGGAATTCACCAGCGGCCCCGCCCTCATCGGTCGCGGAGACGAACTCGAAAAAATCATCGGGCTCATCGAGCAGAATCGGTTGGTCCAATTGGTCGGCATCCCCGGGGTAGGCAAATCGAGCCTCCTCCGAAGTGCGGCCGCTATCTTGTCATCATCCACCAACCAATCTGTGCGCATGGTGAGCCTGCATGCTTGCCCTGCCCGCGCCAACCTGGGCTACTTCATTGCCCAAGAAGCCACTCACAGCTCAGTCGACGGGCCCTACTTGCCGATCCTAAAACTCGGCTTTCGCGATGAGCCGATGATCCTGATGATCGACCAGGCCGGTGCCTACTTGAATGAACTGGGCCCGCTGGTCGAAGAGATCCTCGCCGAACTCCCCCACGTCGGCATTGTCATCGCCTCCCACATCGTGTTTGAACACCCTGCAGCCGTCCGAATGGATCTGGCCCCGTTGCCAACATGCGACCCGGACGCCTCCGAAGACGATATCCACGGCAGTGCCACCTATCAGCTCTTCGTGGCCCAGGCCGAGCGCTGCGGAGATACGACGTTTTCACCCGAAGATGCACCGCTGGTAGCACAAATCTGCCGCGATCTCGAAGGCGTCCCCGGGTCAATCCTCGTTGCTGCCAGTTGGACGAGGGAACTGAGTCTTGAGCAGATCATCGTGCGAACTGCCGCAAACGAACAGCCCGATGCCCTAAAGGGACCCCTCGCCAAAGTCTTCGCCGCATCGTTTTCGTCGGCCACAGCCGATTGCCGCAAACTGATTGGCTTCGCAAGTCACGCCAACGGAGTCCTGAGTCAAGACGAACTCGTAAGTTTGGCCGACGCTGCCGGGTTAACCGCCGAAGCCGCCGACGCTGAAATCGGCGACGCCAAAGACAGGTTCTTTCTGCTGCCTGCCAACGAAGGCTTCCGGATTCCCCGACTACTGAGAAACCTCGCCAAAGACGACAACCAGGAAGCCTACGTGAATTGGCTGACGAAGCGTGTCCTGGCCCTAAGCCCGCCCGCATTTGCGACGGATATCCCGAGTCTCTCTGCCTTGGTGAGGAGGCTCGAAGATGCCACCTTGGCGATTGCTGAGTTGCTGAAGTGCCGTGAGTCCGCCGCCCAGGGGATCAAACTTGCTCTGGGACTGTTCCCGGTCTTCTTCCGTCGCTGCATGTATGAGGCGGGAGTGGAACTCTACGAAAGTGTTTTGCGGATGGAAGGACTGCCCACGGAGGAGGAGCTTCTTCTCAGGCACAGGTTGATCCACATGCTTTCCGTTCTGTCAAGGTTCTTGGAAGCAAGGGCACTTTGCGTCCGAACCATGCTCAAGGTCCGTCGGTTGGGTGCAAAGGTGGACATTGCAAACATCCGCTATTCGATGGGAGTCGTGCGCATTGAGCAATGCCATTACCGCAAAGCCATGCGCCACTTTCGACGCGCTGCCGCTTTACGCAAAGAACTTGAGTTGTGGTCGCCCGCGCTGGTGAGCCAGGCTCTCTACGTCAGTTGCGCCGAAAATGCGGGCGAGATCGAAACGGCGTTTACCGCTCTCGCCGAAGCCGAGTCGCTGGTCAAGGATCACCCCGCGGAGACCCAGCAAATGGCGAAGCTTCTCGACTACAACGCGTGCAACACCATCCTCGAAAGTGACCCCAGCAATCGTGCGGTCCGAGATCGGGTGAAGCAAATCCTCCTTGATAGGGTCCAATTCGCCGTCGACAGCCGGAGCCTTGTCGATGTCTTCAGCGTGGTGCGAACCATCGCCTACACCGTCCATCGCCTTGGCTTCGCCAATCCGTCCCGCCAGCTTATAGCCAAGGAGATCGCTTTGCGCGAGCAAGTCGGGCTTCGAATGACTCCTCGAATGGAGCTCCGCCTCGTGAAGTTCCTCGAAGAGATCGGCACGGTCGGCGAAACCCCCGTCGCCGTCTCCAGTCTGGAAGAACTGGTTCACGAAGCGAAGAGTACTTTAGCTAAAACCTGGTAGATAGTAACGGTACTGTCATACGAAAGTACTCGTCATATGGTTGATGAACAAGCTTCTGCTGTCAACCCTGGCCATCGCGGCCACCCTCGTCGTTTCCGCCTCACGCTTAGACGGCGTGGTATGGCCCGCGGTCATAGCGCCCTCCCAATCCATTGTCGCCCCCGGGGCGACCGTGACCTTCACGATCACGACCAACCAGTCCGGATCGTCCTCGACCCTGCTGAACCTGAGCAACAACAACAGCTCGGCGTTCTCGTCCTTCCCAACATCGGTCACGATCGCGTCGGGACAGACCCAGGTGACCTTCCAGGCCACCACCTCTTCGTCCTACAACGGCACGGTCAATGTCACCGCCGCCGCCAACGACCACTCCGCTCAGACCTCACTTCAGATCAATCGCGAAAAGCCTTGATCCAAGATCTACCCGCCCGGGTTGGAGGCCCGGGCGGGAGTTCCGCGTAGAATGACGTTACGAGGAGCCCGCAATGCCGCGATACGTCAGCCTAGGAACACTTCCTGCAAAAAAACACATCCAATTTCGTCAGCCCGACGGAAGGCTCTACACCGAGCAACTCTTCAGCACTCGCGGGTTCAGCGGGCCAATGTCCACGCTCTACCACATCAACCAACCCACCGAAGTCACGGGTTGGGAAGACCTCGGAAGCGTGAAGCCCCAGTATCTCGATGACGAGCCCCTGCGCCATCGCCACCTCCGCACCGTCCGAATGACGTCCGAAGGTGACGCAATTACCGGTCGCCGACTCCTGATGGGCAACCAAGACCTCGAATGGAACCAGGTCAACGCCGCCGCCCAGATGTCCACGTACTTCAAGAACGCCGATGGCGATGAGTGCCTATTCATTCACGACGGCTCCGGGACCCTCGAATCCCTCTTTGGGACCGTCACCTTCCGGCCCGGCGACTACCTCGTCATCCCCCGCGGCACCATTTACAAACTGGTTTTCGACTCCCTGCCCGTCCGCATGCTCGCAATCGTGAGCTACGGCCCCATCGATATCCCCAAGCGGTACCGCAACAACGGCGGCCAAATTCTCGAGCACGCGCCCTACACCGAACGCGACTTCCGCCCACCAACCGAGTTGCCCGTCCACAGCGATCGCACCCCGACCGATGTGATCATCCGCGCTCGCCACCGCCTCACGCGCTACACCCACCCGTACCATCCCCTTGACGTCGTGGGCTGGGACGGTTTCGTCTTCCCCTACGCCTTCAACATCATGGACTTCCAGCCCATCACCGGCAAGCTCCACATGCCTCCACCGATCCACCAAACATTCACCGGCCACAACTTTGTCGTCTGTTCCTTCTGCCCCCGGATGCTGGACTATCACCCCGAGGCAATCGTGGTGCCCTATAACCACTCAAACGTGGACAGCGACGAAGTCCTGTACTACTGCAACGACAAGTTCGGCTCCCGCCGTGGCATCGAGGAAGGCTCCATCACCCTGCACCCGCTCGGCATCCCCCACGGCCCCCAGCCCGGTGCCACCGAAGCCGCTATTGGCGCAACCAAGACCGACGAACTCGCCGTCATGGTCGACACGTTCCATCCCTTCCGCCTCACCGCATTCGCGCTCGGCATCGAAGACCCGGCCTATTGGGAAAGCTGGAAGACGGCCTAATCGGCAAAATGTGGCCTAAATCACAGTAAAATAGAGACGTGGTGGTTGATTACTCTCGGTACCTGCGGGCCGTCCCTCTCTTCGCGGGATTGTCCGACGAAGAGCTGGCGTTGCTGGGCGTCCATGCCCGGCGAAGGTCCTACGAGGATGGCGAAGTCCTCTTTATGCAGGGCGACCCCGGCCATGGCCTCTTCATCGTCCTCTCCGGGCTCGTGAGCTTGGATCGGACCAACTCGTTCGGTGAAGTGATCCACATCGCCCGCCGTGGTGTCGGTGAGCATGTCGGGGAGATGGCCCTGCTTGATGGTCAGCCAAGGTCCACCGATGGCCGTGCCTCCGGCTTCACCGAAGTCTTGATGCTGGAGCGTGACGGATTCCGCCGCGCCCTCACGCGTTCATCCGCACTGGCCGAAAGGAT
This sequence comes from Fimbriimonas sp., assembly GCA_049317025.1. Lineage (GTDB taxonomy): Bacteria > Armatimonadota > Fimbriimonadia > Fimbriimonadales > Fimbriimonadaceae > Fimbriimonas. The sequence goes on from JBMOJD010000012.1 coordinate 34,830, forward strand.
TATTGTCGCCCTCACGACCCGTCTTCGCGAGGCGGCGGACCGGATGTCCCAGCTCCAGAGCTTGGACGTCCTCGGTCGCCTCGCCGCCGAAATCCTGCGCATGGCCGAGCAAGAGGGCGAGCAGCGACCCGACGGCACCATCCACATGCCCTCGCGAGTCTCTCAGCAACTGCTCGCCGACCGCACCGGCACCACGAGAGAATCGGTGAACCGCGCCTTCACGCGATTGCTGAAGGACGGCGCCATCAGCCGCGACCGGGGCCGGATCACAATCCTGCGCCCAGCATATCTGCGCAAACGAGCCCGAATCTGATCAGAATTCCCGCCCGAGGGAACCTCTGTGCCATACTTTGACGCTTTCTTAGGTGGAGAAACCCGTTGTCCATTTCAACATTACAGGAAAAATTTTTCAACAAGGGTTGCGGTAGCGCGATCCTCGTATGCCTTGGCGCGGTGATGGCCGCAGGCATGCTCTACAACGGTTCGTGCAACCAGACGCCCCGTGGTGCCCAAGATCAAGCGAAGCAATACGAGATCGCTCTGGTCAACGGCGTCCCCGTCTATGCCGAGGATGTCGAGCGCGTCTACGCTGCCGGTATGCAGCGCATGGGCATGACCACCGGCGTGCCGCCGGAGATGGAAGCCCAGTTCCTCGCGTCCGCCGTCCAACAATCCACCAACCAAGCCTTGCTCATCAAGCTGGCCAAAGACCAAGGCGCGAAGTTCGATGACGAGGAACTCCGCACCGTCCTCAAGGTGCAATTCGAAGAGGGGATCCCCGCCGCCCGAGCCCAGATGGTTGCCCAAGGCATGCTGAAGGATGGCGCGACCGACGCCCAGTTCGACGAAGCCATCAAGAAGCAAACCGGCAAGACCCTGGCCGAACTGCGCGCCGACAACGCCAAAAACATCGAAGAGAGCCTGAAGGACCCGTCCCGGCGTTCGCTCGCTGTCGCTGGCGCGGCCCAAGCCTTGCTGGAGCAGGGCATCAAGGCGAAACTGCAGCCCACCGATGACTTGCTGAAAGCCAGCTACAACACCTACATCTACAAACGAATTCTCTTGCGCAAGGACCAGGGTACCGAAACGCCCGCGACCCGAGCGACCAAGATCGCCGGCGAACTCTCGGCCAAGACCCTTACCTTCGACCAGGCAATGGACCGCTATTCTGGCGACCTCCCCGAGCCAGGCAAGAAGCTCAGCCAGGTTCCCGCGCGTTCGGCCAGTGCCGCCATGGTCCAGGCCCAGCCTGAGCTCGCCCCGCTCCTTAAGCTAAAGGCGGGCGAAGTCAGCTCGGCTACGGATGGCCCCGAAGGCACTGTGATCTACCAACTGGAGACCATCCGCAGCGACGTTCCCAAGGACTTTGAAGCCAACAAGGCCAAGTATCGAAGCCAGTACATCGCCGGAGCATCGCAGGTCGAGCTCGAAAAGAGCCTGACCGAAGCACGAAAGACCATCAAGATCGAGTGGAAGAGCAAGAGCTACAAGGCTCTCTACGACTGGGTGAAGCTGATGCAAGACAATGCAACCGCTGACCCGGCCGCGAAGGAAACTGCCCTCCTCGCCATCGCCAAGGAAGCCGCCGCCTCGCGTGAGGACGTCGGCGCTGGTGGCGATGTCCGCGCTGCCGTCCTCGCCGAGTACGGTGCGTTCTCCACCGCCTTTCGGGCCGCCACTCCCGAGCGCAAGAAGTCGCTGTCCGACGAGCGAATCAAAGCGATCGAAGCGCTGCTTTCCATCACCGAGAGCATCGAACTGAGGCTAGATTTGGCATCGGTCTACGCCGACAAGAACGACGGCGAGAACGCCTTCAATCAGGTCCTCGCTGCGGCGCAAGCCAACAATTACTCGGACCCCGCCGCCGAGGCCAACGATCGCAACATCTCCGGTCGCACCATCCAGCTGAATCTGAAAAAGCTCCTAACGGCGGAACAAGAGGCGGCGATCACGAAAGAGCAGGCTCGATTCCGCGCCGAGCGCGACGAAGCCAAGAAGCAAGAAGCTGAGCAGAAGAAGCAGGACGAAATCCAGCGCAAAGCCCTGGAAGAGGAACAAAAGAAAGCCGCTGCCGCCGCCAAGAGCAAGCCCGCTCCCGGGCTCACGCCTCCCCCCGGAACGCCGCCCAGTCAATCGCCCAGTACGGGTGGTGGATTCCTGCCGAAGACCTCGGCGGGCAACTGACCATGGGCAACGGTCGCCTAGTTCTGATGGCATCGCCCATCGGCAATCTAGGCGACCTTTCGCCTCGGGCGGTCCAAGGGCTAGCCGAGGCCGACTTCTGGATCGTCGAAGACACTCGCGTCTCCGGCAAACTCGCATACCACCTCGGCCTGAAAAAGCCCATGCGTGTGCTGACCCAGCACACGCAGGATTACCAGATTGATCGGCTCGTCGCCGAGCTCAAGGATTCCGTCGGCATCCTGCTGACCGACGGCGGCTCCCCTGCCATCAGCGACCCCGGCGCGATCCTTTGCGACCACTGCCAGGAGGCCGGCATCGAAGTCGATGCCATCCCCGGACCCAGCGCCGTCACCAACGCCCTCGCCCTCAGCGGCTTCTTCGCCCAGCGATTCGCTTTCCTAGGGTTCTTGCCCCGAAAGCCCGGCCCCCTCCGGGCCGAACTCGCCGCTTTCTGGGATTCCACCGCCACCGTCGTCGTCTTCGAATCCCCCTTCCGCATCGAAGACTTGCTTGCCGCTGCGTCCGATGCCCTTGGCCCGCGCCGGTACGCCATCTGCCGCGAAATGACCAAGATGCACCAACAAGTCTTTCGCGCGAAACTCCCGGCCATCCCCACCGAAGCCCAAGTACCCCGGCGTGGCGAGTTCACCATCGTCTTCGAGGGCCTCCGCCGAAAGGACGCCGAATCTGACCGTGGTACAATTCGACCCGACTTCCCCTTGGGTGAAGTTTCCGAGGAAGAACCCGAATGAAGGCGACCCTGACACTAGTCCTTTCTTTTCTGCTGAGCTTGATGGGAATGGCAAGCTCGCAGGAGGCCTACCGGCTCCAGCAGGAAGACGTTCTGCGGATTCAGGTCTTCAACCAGACGCAAATTCTTTCCGAAACCCCGGTTGGCCGCGATGGCACCGTGACCGCTCCGTTCGTGGGCTCGGTCCCGGCCGAGGGTCGAACCCTGACCGAGCTTGAAGCAAGTTTGGTCAAGCTTTACAAAGAAAAGCTGAAACTTCGCGATCCCATTGTGTCCGTCGTGATCGTCCGCTACCGCGAGCTTCGCGCCTCCGTCATCGGTGCCGTAAACCGCCCCGCCGTCTACACGGTTCGCGCTGGCGACACGCTGCTTTCGCTTCTCTCGCAAGGCGGTGGCATCATTGAAGGCCGCGCCGATGCCCGCCGAGTCCGACTTCGCCGCAAGGATTCTGCCGAGTCGATCCCAATCGACCTCTTCACGATGCTGAACCTGGGCGATACCAGCCAGAACTACGAGGTTCAAGACGGCGACGAGCTGACCATTCCTGATGACGAATCGCGCAACCGCATCGTCATCCTCGGGGCCGTCAACCGTCCCGGCGCCTATGCCTTCCGCGAGCCCATGCGTCTCGCCGACGCGGTCGCCCTTGCCGGTGGCGAGATCCGCTACCGCTCGCGCTTCAGCAAGGTCCTTGTCCTCCGCGAGATCCCCGGCCAAGCCGGTCAGTACCAGCGCATCGTGGTCGATTTCACGAAGTTTGTGAAGAAATTCGACTCCGGTGGAAACCTCGAGCTCAAGGCGCGCGACCTGATCTACGTCCCCGAATCGAACACGCCCGACTTCGGCCAGATCAGTGCCCTGTCGAACGTGGCCTTCATCTTCGACCGCCTGGGCGGCTCGTTCCTCGGAATCCGGCTCTTCCGCTAAGCCAGAGTCAAGCAAGGTCAGACCACCCGGTCTGACCTTGCTTTTAAACAGCAGAGTGCCTCCGATTCCGGTCCCCTTCTCCTTGCCGCGATGCCTTGTGCGCGGGAGGGAGAAGGGTTAGGGATGAGGGTTCCGGGACACAGTGAGCCAATCAAACCAAGACTGGCCGCCGTAGGGCCTAACTTTGCTTCTCAGGGCAAGATGGCACATGTTGCGACTCCCGAGTCCCCTTCGCGATGCCTCGTGCGCGGGAGCGAGCAAGGTTCATGATGAGGGTCCGAATCGCCTTCAACCGACCAAATTCAACAACTCGCCAAGCCGCTCCAGCGGCAACCCAACGACGTTGCTGATCGAACCCTCAAAGCTCTCAACGATCGTCCCGCCCAGACCCTGGATGCCGTACGCCCCCGCTTTGTCCATCGGCTCGCCCGTTGCCACATACTCCCGAATCTCCGCCTCCAAAAGCGACCGGAACCGAACCCGAGTCGTATCGAACCCAACCAAAGAGCCCTCCGCCCAGACAAGCGCGACCCCCGTGATCACCACGTGCTCCCGCCCCGATAGCAGACTCAAAATCCGCACCGCATCCTCCGCATCCACCGGCTTTGTCAACTGCTGATATCCACCATCCAACGCCAAAGCCACCACCGTGTCGCCGCCAATCACCAGCGCGTCCGGCCGCCCCTCCGCCACCGCCCGCGCCTTGGCCAAGGCAAGCCGCTGCGCCGTCTCCCAAGGGTCCGGGCAAGTCAACGCATCCTCATCAACTCCCGCCACCACAATCTCGAACTCCTCGACCAATTGGCGCAAAAGCTCATGTCGGCGAGGCGAAGCGCTGGCGAGAATGACGGGTCGAGAGAGAAGCATCTCAACAATGGTAGACCGCGAAAGGCGCTTATGAGGCCACAATAATCTATGTTGGAATTTGGCGTGGTTGGCTTGGGAAGGATGGGGGGCGGCCTCGCCCTTCAGGCAATGGAAAAGGGCGTACGCGTCGCCGGACGCGACGTGCATGACCCCTCGAAGGAACTCCTAGACGCAGGCCTGGCCTACGAGCCCACTCTGGCCGGCCTTGCCGCCCAACTAAAGGGCCCCCGTGTGATTTTCCTCTACGTCCATGCCGGCAAAACCGTGGATGAAGTCGTCGCCGAGCTCGTGCCCCACCTGGAGCCGGGCGACGTCATCGCCGATGGCGGCAACAGCTACTGGGGCGATTCCATCCGTCGCAACAAAGAGCTCCTGGCCCAAGGCATCCACTTCATCGACCTCGGCACCAGCGGCGGCCTCACCGGTGCACGGAACGGCGCATGCTTCATGATGGGCGGCGCCCCCGAAGCCAAAGCCCTCGTCGAGCCAATCCTCAAGCTCCTCTGCGTCGAAGGCGGTTACGTGGATGCGGGCAAACCCGGCGCCGGACACTTCACCAAACTCGTCCACAACGGCATCGAATTTGGCATGCTCCAAGCCATCGGCGAAGGCATCGACCTTCTCGAGCATTTCCACGAGGAACTCCCGATCGCCGACGTCATCGGTTGTTGGCGCAATGGTTCGGTCATCCGCTCCTGGCTCGTCGACCTCATGCACGAGGCCTACACAAACCACGGCAACCTCGACGTCGTCCCCGGCTACATCGAGGACACCGGCGAAGTCAACTGGCTCGTGGCCGACGCCATGCGCATGGAAGTCCCGACCCCCGTCATCACCCAATCCGTCATCCAACTCTTCACCTCGCGCGATGACCGCAAGGACTGGGCTCGCGCCGTCGCTGCCATGCGTCGCGGATTCGGCGGCCATCCTTACGGCCCCGACGCCGACCTCCAAAAGGAGCGCCAGACCTCGCGCCTCGGCGACATCTTCCGGCCGGAGAATCCTTGAAGAGACTGGCCTCCGGTCTCGGACTGGGCCTCTTTGCCCTGACGATTCTCTTGCCTTTGGTCTGGATGATCGCCACGTCGCTCAAGACGGGGCCGGAAATCTTTGGCTCACCCTGGGGGCTTCCCGCGACGCCCCAGTGGGCCAATTTCGCCAAAGCGTGGAACGAAGCGGGCATCGGCGCTTCATTCTTCAATTCGATCATCGCTACCGTGGGGACCCTCGCCATTCTGCTCCCCATCGGGGCAATGGCTGCCTACGTCTTTGCCCTCTACCCATTCCGCGGATCAGGCATTCTCTATGGGACCTTTATGGGCGGCCTCATGGTCCCCCAGTTCCTCACCATCGTGCCCCTATTCTTCCTGATCCAACAGATGGGCCTGATGGATACCCGACAAGGACTCATCGTCGTGTATGTGGCCTACTCACTCCACTTTACGGTGTTTGTTCTCACCGGGTTTTTCCAGCAATTGCCAAAGGAACTTGTCGAAGCCGCCATGATGGATGGTGCCGGGCACTTCACCGCCTTCCGGCGCATCATGCTGCCCTTAGCTCGCACCGGTCTACTCGTAGTCGGAATCTTCAACGGGATTGGACTCTGGAATGAGTACTCCCTCGCCCTCGTGCTTCTTCCTGGCGAAGGAAACCGGACCTTGCCGCTTGGGATCGCAAACCTCGTGATGGTCGAACACTACCAGAGCGACTGGGGCGCGCTCTTCGCCGGGTTGGTGATCGTAATGCTTCCCGTGGTGGCGGTCTATTGGCTGTTCCGCGACAAAATCCACGAGGTCATGATCGCTGGCGCGGTCAAGGGCTAGTCGGCATTGGCTTGTGTCACCACCGGAGCAGTCGGCAAGGCGGGTTGCTCAATAACCGGCGCTCCGATCAACTGAACCGAGTGGATAGATGCCTGATGCATCAGCTCTAGCATCAAATCGTGCCGCAACCGGACCTCTCGAGCATAGCTGTCCACTACGAAGAACGCCTGCACCAGGATGCCCGCCGAACCTTCGGCAAAGTCGTTCATCTCCACGTACGTCCGGGTCGTGTCAACCTCGTCGATTCCTTCTAGATACTCGCGCATCGCTTCGCAGTACCGATCAATGCTGGCCGAGTTCGATGCATAACTGACCCGAACAAAGAACCTCTGCCGTCGAAATCGCCGCGCACCGAAGTTCTCCACCGAAGCCTTGATGAGGTTCGAGTTCGGCAAAGTAATCACCGAATCTTCGAAAGTACGAATCTTGGTCGACCGGAGATTGATCTCCTCAACGACACCTTCAACGCCTGCAATCTTCACCCAATCACCGAGGGCAAAGGGCATGTCAAACAGCATCGTGATCGAGCCAAAGATGTTCTCAATCGAATCTTTAGCCGCGAGGGCTACGACGATACCGCCAATACCCAGGCCGGTGACAATGCCAACGAAATTGACCCCGAAGACCCCGAGTGAAATGACCAGCCCAACCGAAACGATGACAAACTGAATGAGCTTTCGAAGGACAGGAATCAGCAGATTCTGTGCATTCTTGTCCAGACCAGGTGCCCGGCTAAGGATGCGATCGCAAAGCGCATCCCAAAGGCCACTAACCAGCAGCATCAATCCAAGAATGAGAAGGGTATGCGCGATAGGGATCAGTTCGGCGGGGACATCATAGTGAGCGTTGACAAACTCCAGCCCAATTCCCACGCTCAAAGAACCGCTGGCAACCTGAAGACTCCGCCGTACCCTTGAGCTGACCGGCACCGAGTCAAACCGCGAACGAAACCGCAAAAGCAGGTCAACCAAGGCATAGCCAAAAGCAAAAACGGCAAACGAGAACACGGCCAAGGTCGCCATACCCAGGGCCGTTTGAAACTCCAACAGGTCAGCCCAGTTCACTCAGCCTCCGATTCGCCGCAACCCGCTGCCCAACCAAAACAAAAGCCGGGGCAAGGAACAACGCCGGGATATAGTTCGCCGTCGGCAGCGTCTTGATGCTAAGCAAGCTCAGCCCAATCGCGAGCATGATCGGCCCACCTGCCGCACTGATCTCGGCCATCGCATCCTCATTCTTGGCCAGCGGCTGCAGCGGTCGCGCCAACAAAGTAAGCAAGCTCTGGAAAACCAACACAACGAAGGCGGTCACCACCACCCCTGGCCCCATCGCGGCGGCAAAGAAGATCGCCCCGAACCCATCCAACGTGGATTTCAGGCTCAAGAGCTCACTCTTGCCCTCCACCGCATCCTGAATGCAGCCCAAAATCGTCATCGGCCCAACGCAGAACAGCAGACTAGTGGTAACAATCGCCTCACTGAACGGCCCGGGGTTGGACCCGCCAAACTTCGCCTTGGCAAACTCCGCGAAAGCTTCAAGCCCAGCCTGCAGCCCAAGTGCCGTTCCCAGCACGGCCCCAATCGCAACCGCCGCGGCAACCACCAGGATGTTGCGCGTCTGCAGAAACATCTTGACCCCAATGCCCAGGGTCACCAAGCCGATTCCGCTCATCACGGCTTCCCGATAGGCATCGGGCAAGCTCTTGCCCAGTGCCAATCCCACTAGCGAACCACCCAGGACCGTGGCCGTGTTCAGCAGCGTGCCACGCATAAATCAGGCTCGCTTGGCGACCCAAACGGTGCCCTCGGGCGAGTCGCGCAGCTCAATTCCTTCGCTCTCCAGCTGCTGGCGAAGGGCGTCGGCGCGGGCAAAGTCCTTGGCCTTTTTCGCCGCCGTCCGCTCGTCCACCAAAGCCTGGATCCGAGCATCGTCCGCCGTCTGGACCTTCTCCGCGATCTCCTTCACTTCCGGACCAACGACGCCAAGCAGCGCCTCAATCTTGTCAATAAACTCCAGAGCCGATTTGCCCGCCGCCGCGTTCAGGGGCTCATCCCGGACAATCGTCTTCGCCCCCTCAAGCGCCTTCGCCAGCGCGACGGACGTATTCAGGTCGTTCAACATCGCATCAAGGGCTTCTTCGTAGACCCCCGCCAAGATAGTCCCAAGATGGTTTTCGCCCTCCCCAGTTGCGGCATGAGCAACCGCCCGCGCCCGACGCAATCGACCAATGTTGGCCTCGGCGTCATGAACGCCCTGCAACGTGAAGTTCAACTGCTTGTTGTAAACGCCCGACATCAGCGCCCAGCGCAGAGCAATCGGGTCAAATCCACGGCCAATGAGGTCACGAACTGTATAAAAATTCCCCTTGCTCTTGCTCATCTTCTCGCCATCCACGAGCAAGAATCGAGTGTGGAGCCAGTGCTTTGAGAATGGTTTGTCCGTCAAAGCCTCCGACTGAGCGATCTCGCACTCATGGTGCGGAAAAATGTTGTCCTCGCCGCCGCTGTGAAGGTCAATCGTGTCCCCGAGATACTCCCGCGCCATCACCGAGCACTCGATGTGCCAGCCGGGAAATCCCCAACCGTAAGGCGAAAACCACTGCATCAGGTGCTTATCGTCTTTCTTCCAGACGGCAAAATCGGCCTGCGCGCGCTTGTTCTCGTCCTGCACCACATCGCGCGTTCCTTCCCGCAGCTTGTCTTGCGTGTTGCCGCTCAGCTTCCCGTACTCAGGAAAACTCTCGACATTGTAGTAAACGCCGGTGGGCGTCTCGTAAGCAAAGCCCTTCCGAATCAATTCTTCCGCCGCCAGGATCTGCCCCCGAACGTGCTGAGTCGCCTTCGGCCGGATGTCCGGCTCAGTCAGGTTCAACCGATCCCAGTCTTCCCGATAAGTCTCCGTGTAGTACTCGGCCAACTCCCAGACGTTGTGGAACGACTCGCCCTCTTTGCTCCGCAGAGCCTTCTCCATCTTGTCCTCACCGGCGGCATCAGCAACGTCATCTTGCGTGAGGTGACCAACGTCCGTGATATTGCTGACCCAAGTGACCTTCCAACCGATCGCCTTGGCCGTGCGCACGACAAGGTCGGACGTTATGAACGACCGAAAGTTGCCGATATGCGAATACGAGTAGACCGTCGGCCCGCAGGTGTAGAACCGCAAGTGCCCTGGTTCCGTTGGTTCCAGGGGCTTGACATGCTTGGTCAGGGTGTCGTAGAGCCGAAATGACTTGCCCATGAGAACCCAGAGTGTACCGGCGTCTTAGGGGAAGATTCCGCGACGAATCGTGGCGTCCGCCACGCGCTTAACGCCGATGATCAGCGCCGCCGTCCGCATGTCCGTCTTGTGAAGCTTCATCGAGGCCTCCACTCCGGCAAACGAGTTACGCATGATCTTCGTAAGCTTCACGTTGACCTCATTCTCTTCCCAGAAGAAGTTCTGCAGGTCCTGGACCCACTCGAAGTAACTGACAACCACACCGCCCGCATTGGCAAGGATGTCGGGCACCACGAAGATGCCGCGATCACCCAAGATATGGTCGGCATCGGGAGTGCAAGGCCCGTTGGCACCTTCGACAATCAGTCGAGCCTTCACCTTGTCGGCATTGTCCTTATGGATTTGCGCCGAGATTGCCGCTGGCACCAGCACGTCGCAATCGATCTCAATCAACTCTTCGTTCGAGATCTGCTGCGCATCCTTGTACTCGCGGATGCCGCCTTCGCGACCAGAGTATCGGCTCACAAGCTCGGCAATGGGCAGTCCCTTCGGATTGTAAATACCACCCGTCGCGTCCGAGACGGCAACCACTGTGGCCCCCGATTCCTCAATCAGCTTGGCCGCAACCGAGCCCACGTTTCCAAAGCCCTGAACCGCCACTCGGGCGCTTCCCAAGTTCAAATTGACCACCCGAGCCGCCTCTTCGAGCGCGACCGTCACGCCGCGACCGGTTGCCTCCACGCGCCCTTCCGAACCGCCAAGTTCCAGTGGCTTGCCCGTCACGACACCCGGAACGGTGTAGCCCTTCTGCATCGAGAAGGTATCCATGATCCAGGCCATCACCTGGCTGTTGGTCCCGATGTCGGGCGCGGGAATGTCGCTCCGCTCGCCCAGCATGGAGTTGATTTCCGTCACAAATCGGCGCGTCAGCTTCTCAAGCTCACGGCGACTCAGGAGCTTAGTGTCCACCTTGACGCCACCCTTGGCTCCGCCGTAAGGGATGTTCACAACGGCGCACTTCCAGGTCATCCACATCGCCAGCGCGCTGGTCTCGTTCAAATCAACGTCCGGATGATAGCGAATACCGCCCTTCGTCGGGCCCCGCGAGGCGTTGTGCTGAACACGATACCCTTGGAAAACCTGAACCTCACCGCTATCCAGGACGACGGGGAAGTTCACCACCATCTGCGTCTTGGGCGCGGCCAAAACATCGTGGAGCCCCTTGTCCAGGTCGAGGTATTTGGCGGCAACGGCAAGCTGCTCTTGCGCCATGGAGAAGACATCAAAGTGTTGGCTCATACGGTCCTTCTAGCGGTTCCAAGATTCTCGACGGGGGGAATCAAAAATCCGGTTTAGCAACCAATACAAGGGCACCGCGAGGACGCCGTTGTAGGTCGCAGAACCTATTGTAGCCCCTAGGTAACCCAACAAATTGGGACTCGGGGCAAGGAAAAGGAAGAGCAAACGGGCGATCACCGTCACCAGCATCGTGGTGAAAAGCCCAAGCAAAGGGTTTGCCTGCAGGCGCATCTCGCTCGACCAAGCCGCCAGCAGCCCCGTGACCGATCGACTGATCGCGTAATGCATCAGGTTCGCCCCCGCAAGAGCCCCCTGAAGGGCGCCCGCCGCAAAGCCCACCGACGCCCCCTGCATCCGCGACCCAATCGGCGACAAACAAGCCAGGAAGATCAAGAGGAAGTCCGGGCTGACGCCATAGATCGCTAGTGGCGGCGCGAGAGCGTCTTCCAATCCCGCCGAAATCCAAAGGCCGCCCACCGCGACCAGAGCATAGACTCCCGGATTCGGCCCACGCTCGCTCCTCATTTCAGCACCAAAACCTCGCGGACCTCGCCCACCGAAACGTCGGGAAGAACATCCGCCGTGCGCACGCCAAAGGCAGGATTGTCATTGACCTGGACAATCCGCCCAATCGGGATTCCCCGCGGGATACGATCCGAAAAGCCAGACGTGGTGACCCGGTCGCCAATCTCCACGGGTGCCTTTGGGTCCTCAAAAGTCAAAGTCATCACCGACCCATTGCCCCGCATCAGCCCCGCTTGGGCCGGGTTTCGGTTGCTGACCAAACCCCCAAGCTGCACGCTGGCCGAACTGAGCAACAGCGCCTGCGACCGGTTTGGCTCGACCGTTTGGATGATCGCAAGTAGCCCCTTGGCCGTCACGACAGGCATGCCGGGCCGAATGCCCTGGGCCTGGCCCACCGTCAGCGTGATGCGGTGCTCATGGGCAAAGTAGCCCTGGATAACTGCCGCGACCTTCGTGCGTCCGGGAACGGGAGGGAAGTCCAGCAACTGCCGCAGGCTATCCACCTCGCGCGACAGCCGCTCGACATTCTCAACATAGAGCGAGGCAGTCTGGGCCTGATCCCGCAGCGCCTTGTTCTCAATCGCAAGCTGCGGCCCTGCGAGAATGCCAACTGTGAGGTCAGAGAGACCAGCCACCGCACTCCGGAGAGGTCCGGAGATCGGCGAAATGATGGTGACGGTCGTGCTAGAAAACGAATCCGCTTGACCCTTGGCCCGCGCCTGGTTCTGCAAGTTGCCGAGAAGAACAGCGGCCACAACCAGAAAGAGTAGCCAAACGAAATCGAGTGGAGAAGGTTTCCTTACGGGCGTGACGCCTTCTCCAGCAATTTCCGAATGAGTGGATTGTCGTGCATCTCCTCGACCACGATTCCTGTCCCAATCGCAACGCAACTGAGCGGGTCGTTGGCGATGATCACGGGCATTCCCGTTTCTTGATGAATAAGCTTGTCGAGTCCTCGCAGCAGGGCACCGCCTCCCGCAAGCACAATGCCATTGTCCATGGCATCCGCCGCCAACTCCGGCGGCGTGGCCTCCAAGGTCAGCTTGATCGCCTCAACAATCGCATTGACCGGATCTGCAATCGCATTCCGAACCTCTTCGCTCGTGATCACCGCACTACGCGGCAATCCCGTCACGAGGTCGCGGCCCTTGATCGTGATCTGCAACTCCTGGTCGAGTTTGAAGGCACTGCCAATCTCAATCTTCGTGCGCTCGGCCGTGCGATCGCCGATGTAGAGGTTGTAGGCGCGACGCACAAACGAGATAATCGCTTCATCCAGCTCATCACCCGCAATGCGAATCGAACGGGAATGAACGATGCCGCCGAGCGAAATCACCGCAACCTCGGTCGTGCCGCCGCCAATATCCACGATCATCGAGCCCGCAGGCTCGTCCACCGGCAGCCCCGCCCCAAACGCCGCCGCCATCGGCTCTTCGATAACAAAGGCCTGGGTCGCCCCCGCGTTGCGAGACGCCTCGATAACCGCTCGGCGCTCGACCTCGGTGACGCCACTAGGAATACCCACAACGACCGAAACCCGGGGCATGAATCGCTTGGTCGCTTTGCCGATGAAATACCGCAGCATCTTCTCGGTCTGCTCAAAGTCGGCAATCACGCCGTCCCGAAGCGGTCGCGTCGCGACAATGTTTGCCGGAGTCCGCCCCAGCATCCGCTTCGCCTCTTCACCAACCGCCAAGACCTCGCCGTTGTCCTTATTGACGGCAACCACACTCGGCTCACGCAAGATAATGCCCCGACCACCGACGTGCACCAACGTATTGGCGGTGCCAAGATCAATCCCAATGTCCCGGCCAAACTTCATGCTTAGCCGATGCAAGAACCCGTGCTTCTGGGTGGCGCTACTCCTCATCAACACTCACTTCGCCAACGATATCACCAGAGGACAGTCGTTTTGCTAGGGTTTCCTGAGAAATAGCCGAAAGTACGACCGCGTCGCCTGTCGTGAAGATGACGGACTTGGTGCGGCGGCCTTGCGTGGCATCAATGAGAGTGCCCTCCTTGCGGAGGGATTGGATCAGACGTCGCATGGGCGCAGACTCGCTGCTGACAAGCGCGACGATCTTTTCCGTGAGAACATAGTTGTAAAAACCCACATTCAGAACCGGGGGTGTGGGCATAAATAAGAACTCCTTGCGTGGGGGACGCAAGGAGTATACAGTTTCAGCCGACGAATCCGCTGAGGTTACTTTGAACTGCTGGCGCTGCCAGCACCGCCGCCGCCACCCGCACCAGTCAGACCTGCAGCCTGAGGTCCGCCACCGCGAGCGAATCCGGGAGGAGGGCCGCCGCCACCGCGGAAACCAGCCGGAGCACCGCCGCCGCCGAGGCTAATGCCAGGGAAGCCACCGCCGCCTACGCCACCACCGCCACCAGGCAGGGAGTTCGCGTAAACAACGTCACCGGCAGGAAGGGCAGGGGCCGTGGTGACGACCTTAGCGGGAGGAGCCGGGGCCGTCCGAGTTGGCTTGGTGAAATAGAAAGTGATCGCGCAGCCGATGGCAAGCACGATGGACACAATCTGGAAGATCAAATCGTTCTGGTTCTTCATGGGGTGAATCCCTGTTCTAAGTTTGACGTGACCACAGGCCGGTGTGTTACACCGAAGGCCGCTCTCCCGCCGCAAGAAGGTCGCGAATCATGGCCGAAGTCGCCTGGTCGATCATCGCGTGGATCTCAGCAAAGCCTTCCGGACCACCATAGTAGGGGTCGGGAACTTCGTCACCATCCGCCTCCGGATGCCAAGAGCGCAACAAAGAAACCTTGCTCGCATCCGCTCGCGGCCACCGCTTGAGGTTGCTGACATTGGAGTGATCCATCGCGACCACATGGTCAAACTCGACAAAATCCTCACTACGCAACTGCCGCGCCCGGCTCGCCCATGGGATGCCGTGCTTCGCAAGCTCCGCAATCGTTCGCGGATCGGGCGGATGCCCGACGTGCCACTCGCCCGTCCCCGCCGAGTCAATGACGAACTGCTCCTCCAAATCCATCGTTCGGATTTTGTGGAGCATCACCGACTCGGCCATTGGGCTGCGGCAGATGTTGCCAAGGCAAACGAAGAGGACGCGAATCTTCTTCATGCCGACGGAGCGTCAGGATCGGAAGGCGGGGTCGGGTTACCCTCGCGAGTCACAACAATCGTATAGTTGCCCGCCAACACGGCAATCGCACCCACGGCCGCCAAAATCGGGGCAATGATGAGACCAATCACGCCAACCGAAACCGGCAAATCAAGCACCGTTTCGCCCGCCGCATTGCGAATCAGGATATGGCGGACATTGCCCTCGCGGATAAGGTCTTGGATCGTGTCCTTGAGCCTCTCAGCTCCGATTTGGACTTCCTCAGTAAAAGTGTGCTTGCCGTCAGACATGCAAGCAGATTACTAGACCCGCCGAACGGACCGCCGACCGGGCGGGACGTTTGCGCGTAGAATGGCTCATCATGATCGAAGAAGGCAGTCCATTTCCCGAGTTTTCGTTGCTCGACCAAGACGGCAACACCGTCGCATCCGCCGACCTGAAGGGATCGAAAACAATCATCTACTTCTATCCCAAGGACGACACCCCCGGATGCACCACCGAGGCCTGCGAGTTCCGAGATTCGCTCCCCAAATTCGAGGGCGCGAAGGTCTTTGGCGTCAGCCCCGACAGCCCCAAGGCCCACCGCAAGTTCATCGACAAGTACGGCCTCACCTTCTCGCTCCTCGCCGACACCGAACAAGCCCTCAGCAATGTCGCCGGCGTCTGGGTCGAAAAGTCGATGTACGGCAAGAAGTACATGGGCGTCGAGCGAACTACGTTCCTGCTCGACGAAGAAGGCGTGGTCACCAAGGTCTGGCGCAAAGTGAAGCCCCAGGGCCACGCCGCCGAAGTCCTCGCCGCCCTCTAACCCGCTCACCAACGATCATGCACGTGGGGCATCACGAGTCGCTCGTAGATGCCCCGCACCGCCGCCATCGTCTGGGGCGAAAGTACGTCCAAAGCCGAGGCCGCGCAATTGTCCTCGACCTGGCTCGGACGCTTGCCCCCGGGGATCGCGCACGAAACCCCGTCCGCCATCAAAATCCAACGCAATGCAAACTGCGCCATCGTGACCCCATCCGGCACCAGGGGGCGAAGCAATTCCACTGCCTCCAAGCCAACCTCGTAAGGCAAACCGGAGAACGTCTCCCCCTTGTCAAAGCCCGCACCCTCACGGTTGAACATCCGGTGGTCGTCGGCCGCAAACGTTGAGTCCGGTGCCATCTTGCCCGTAAGCATGCCGCTGCTCAGCGGCAACCGGGCCAAGATGCCAACCTCGCGCCGGGCCGCCTCCGCCAGCAATCCATCCAAGGGCCGCTGCCGAAAAATGTTGAAGATAACCTGGAGCGACCGGCACCCCGGATACTGCATCACCTTCAGACCCTCCTCGATGCGCGCAATGCTCGCCCCCCAATACCGAATCTTCCCGATCCGCACCAGGTCCTCCAAAGCCTCGAAGACCTCCGGCTCATAGTAAACATCAGTCGGCGGGCAGTGAAGCTGCAACAAATCCAGCGTGTCCACCCCGAGGTTCTCACGCGAGCGGTCGATAAACACTTCTAGGTTCTCGCGGTTGTAGCCCTCCGCCACATGCGGGTTCAATCGCCGCCCCGCCTTCGTCGCCACATGGATCTCTTCCGAGCGCTCGGCCCGCAATTGGCGCAGAAGACGCTCCGACCGGCCATCCCCATAAACGTCGGCGGTGTCGAAAAAATTAACCCCGAGGTCCACCGCGCGATGCATCGCCGCCATCGACTCCGAGTCCTCCACCGGCCCCCAAGTCCCCCCGACCGCCCAAGCGCCGAAGCTGATTTCCGAGACATTCCAACCGGTCGAACCAAGGGGACGATAATTCACCCCCCGAGGCTACCGCACAGGACACAAGCAGCACGCCAAGGGATCCGCGTTCACAAAGCGAAAAGGGAGCGCGGCACTGCCTCACTCCCTGGTTAGATGTCGAGGAAAAGACCTCAGATAGGTCAGGCGCGGCGACGTCGTAGCAGAGCCAGACCGCCAAGTGCAAGCGCCGTCATCGAAGCAGGCTCAGGCATTATCTCCACGGTGACGTCGGTGGCAACTGGATTCGAAACCCCGTCGGTCAGCCGATAAGTAGTACTGTCCCAAAAAAGGCTATACGTGCCGGTCGACGTCGTGAAACCGAGACCCGTGTCGAGGAGGGTGGGATGATTGACGCCATCGAAGTAGGCACTTTCCGGGCTAGCAGGGGCACCATGGCTGTCGAAATAAAGCTTGTTGTCGCTACCGGCGCGGAGGCCCGTGACGGGATGTGCGAAGGTGGTTCCGACGTAATATCCGGTGACGCCGACGATGGAATACGTGTTGGTGTCCGTGAGGTACCCCGTAACGAACAACTCACCAAAAGTGCTAAAGCCCGGGACATCAAAACTGACCCTGAACGT